>NZ_JBFRPK010000042.1:28269-67108 GCF_041471965.1 Vibrio sp. 10N.261.51.A3 | reverse complement strand
ACGCCATGCTCGGCGCACAAGAAAAAAGCCCCGAACTGAGTTCGAGGCTTAAGATCTTAATCAAAGCTGGTTAAATCTCTAAGAGATTATTCCCACTCGATAGTTGCTGGTGGCTTACCAGAAATATCGTAAACAACACGTGAAATGCCGTTAACTTCGTTGATAATACGGTTAGAAACCTTACCTAGGAAGTCGTATGGTAGGTGTGCCCAGTGAGCAGTCATGAAGTCGATAGTTTCTACGGCACGTAGAGATACAACCCAATCGTACTTACGGCCATCGCCCATTACGCCAACTGAACGTACTGGTAGGAATACCGTGAATGCTTGAGATACTTTGTGGTAAAGGTCAGCAGCGTGAAGCTCTTCAATGAAAATAGCATCTGCGCGACGCAGTAGATCACAGTACTCTTTCTTCACTTCGCCAAGTACACGAACACCTAGACCTGGACCCGGGAATGGGTGGCGGTAAAGCATGTTGTATGGAAGACCAAGCTCTAGACCGATCTTACGTACTTCATCTTTAAACAGCTCACGTAGAGGCTCAACAAGGCCCATTTCCATATCATCAGGAAGACCACCAACGTTGTGGTGAGATTTGATTACGTGTGCTTTACCTGTCTTAGATGCAGCAGACTCGATTACGTCTGGGTAGATAGTACCCTGAGCAAGCCATTTAGCATTCTTCAGTTTCTTAGACTCTTCATCGAAGATATCTACGAATACGTGACCAATGATCTTACGCTTAGCTTCTGGTTCAGCTTCGCCTTCAAGAGCATCAAGGAAACGTTGCTCAGCATCTACTTTGATGATGTTTAGGCCAAACTTGTTGCCGAACATCTCCATAACCTGCTCACCTTCGTTTAAACGAAGAAGGCCGTTATCAACAAATACACATGTTAGTTTGTCGCCGATAGCGCGGTGAGCAAGCATCGCAACTACAGATGAATCAACACCACCAGAAAGACCAAGGATAACTTCGTCGTCACCTACTTGTTCTTTAATACGTGCAACTGCATCTTCAATGATTGAAGCTGAAGTCCACAGACCTTCACAACCACATACGTTAAGAACGAAGTTCTCAAGCATTTTCAGGCCGTTTTTAGTGTGTGTTACTTCTGGGTGGAATTGAACACCGAAGTACTTCTTCTCTTCGTTTGCCATTGCAGCGTATGGGCAAGTGTCTGTTTCAGCGATCTTTGTGAAATCAGCTGGAATCTCAACTACTTTGTCGCCGTGGCTCATCCAAACATCTTGAGTAGACTCAAGGTCAGCGAAAAGTGCAGATTCGCCAGTCACTTGTACCGCTGCGTAGCCGAACTCGCGCTCAGTAGACGTTGCTACTTTACCGCCAAGTTGCTCAGCCATAGTTTGCATGCCGTAGCAGATACCGAATACAGGAACACCTGAATCAAATACGTACTGAGGTGCACGTGGAGAGTTCTCCTCCGTTACACTTTCAGGACCACCAGATAGGATGATGCCGTCTGGATTGAATTCACGAATATCCGCTTCTTCTACGTCCCAGCTCCAAAGTTCACAGTAAACACCGATCTCACGAATACGACGAGCTACTAGCTGTGTGTATTGAGAACCGAAGTCTAGAATTAGAATACGTTGGTCATGAATATTTTTAGTCATTGTAAGCAGTCTTATTGGCTATGTGATAAAACGGAGGTGAGTTTACTCACCTCTGATTAACTCTTCAAGAAATAAAGCAAACGTTTTCGTTAGATATCTTTAACCACGTGTTTTGAGAAAATCGGACTTTTAACAAAACAGGCGGTAGATATAATAGCAATCACAGTAAGTAAGTGTTCAGGAATAGCGTAGGAAAAAAGCCTGAGAACGAGGCTGCTCTATTCGACAAAGAGTTCTGATAAGTAGTTATTCTACAATCAAAAATTCTAACGAAGTTATCGAGGTTTTTAACAAGCTAGGATGACCAGTTATTTACTACGATTGGTATATTAATGTGCCGACTAAATCAGCACATTATTCAAACGTTTGGACGTATTATTAACCTAAACGGTAGTTAGGTGCTTCTTTCGTGATTTGAACATCGTGTACGTGAGATTCTTTCATGCCCGCACCAGAGATACGAACAAACTCAGCTTTAGTACGCATGTCTTCAACAGTTGCAGAACCCGTTAGGCCCATGCTTGAGCGTAGACCGCCCATCTGTTGGTGAACGATCTCTTTTAGACGACCTTTGTATGCGATACGACCTTCAATACCTTCTGGAACAAGCTTGTCTGCAGCGTTGTCAGATTGGAAGTAACGGTCAGAAGAACCTTGAGACATAGCGCCAAGAGAACCCATACCACGGTAAGACTTGTAAGAACGACCGTTGTAAAGAATAACTTCACCCGGTGCTTCTTCAGTACCCGCGAACATTGAACCAACCATCACACAAGATGCGCCAGCAACGATAGCTTTACAGATATCGCCAGAGAAGCGGATACCGCCATCTGCGATTACTGGAATACCGTATTCGTTTGCAACTTCCGCTGCGTCTGCGATTGCTGTTACTTGAGGAACACCAACACCAGTAACGATACGAGTCGTACAGATTGAACCTGGGCCGATACCAACTTTAACTGCACTAACACCCGCTTCGATAAGAGCACGTGCGCCAGCACCAGTTGCTACGTTACCACCGATGATTTGTAGATCAGGGTATGCAGCGCGAGTTTCGCGGATACGGTTAAGTACGCCTTCAGAGTGACCGTGTGAAGAGTCGATAAGTAGAACGTCTACGCCAGCTTCAACTAGAGCAGCAACGCGCTCTTCGTTACCAGCGCCAGCACCAACAGCTGCACCTACACGTAGGCTGCCGCGCTCATCTTTACAAGCGTTTGGTTTACGTTCTGCTTTGTGGAAATCTTTTGCAGTGATCATTCCAGTAAGTTGGAAGTCATCATTTACAACAAGAACTTTTTCAACACGCGCTTCGTGCATTTTCTCTTGAACTTCTTCACGAGTTGCACCTTCTTTAACAGAAGCAAGGCGAGCTTTAGGTGTCATTACTACATCAACTTTCTTAGAAAGGTCAGTAACAAAGCGAACGTCACGGCCAGTAATAATACCAACAAGTTCGTTTGTTTCAGTAACAACAGGGAAACCGGCAAAGCCGTGTTTTTGGGTAAGGGCTACAACATCAGCGATTGTCGCGTCAGGGCTTACTGTTACTGGGTGAGAAACCACACCAGCTTCGTAAATTTTAACCTGGCGAACCATTTCAGCTTGCTGTTCGATTGACATATTCTTATGAATGAAGCCTATTCCGCCTTCTTGTGCCAGTGCAATCGCTAGGCGAGCTTCTGTCACAGTATCCATAGATGCAGATATCATTGGGATGTTTAGGGAAATATTCTTCGTCAGCTGAGTGCGAAGATCAGCTGTATTAGGGAGAACGGTGGAGTGTGCTGGCACTAGCAGTACGTCGTCGAATGTCAGCGCTTCTTTGGCAATTCTTAGCATTTGCAATATCTCACAATAATAGGAGTAAAAAGAAACAATCCAATCTCATCGTTTCGCCTAATGAGGGCAGCCAATTAAGGAAAATCAAACTGCATTTGGATTAGATATTGCGGACGGATTATACGGCCAACGAAATCGCTTGGCTACACATTTTTGTACTTTTAATTTGCATTTACCCCCTTGCTATGTATTATATTGCCGCTATCTTCCATACTCACGCCCTGTGAGATTCCAAGAAAGACCTTCCTTCAAGGAAAGATAGTGCTTCTATGACTAATCCAAACATCTTTACTGTTTCTCGCCTCAACTCAGAGGTTCGTCTCCTATTAGAAAACGAAATGGGAATAGTCTGGCTCGTTGGTGAAATCTCAAACTTCTCTGCACCTGTATCTGGTCACTGGTACCTCACGCTTAAAGACTCTCGCGCTCAAGTTAAGTGCGCCATGTTTCGTGGCAATAACCGCCGTGTCACCTTTAAGCCCCAGAATGGTAATCAAGTTCTAGTCAAAGCTCGCCTGTCTCTTTATGAGCCACGTGGTGATTATCAACTGATCATCGAAAGCATGCAGCCAGAGGGTGACGGTAAGCTTCAGCAAGAGTTTGAAAAACTGAAGATGAACCTTGCCGCAGAAGGCCTGTTTGCTCAATCGAGTAAGCAACCACTTCCTGAACACCCAAAGCGCGTTGGCGTTATCACCTCAAAAACGGGCGCTGCGCTGTTTGATATTCTTGATGTACTGAAAAGACGCGATCCTTCATTGCCTGTTGTGGTTTACCCGACCATGGTTCAAGGCGAAGAGGCGGCAATTCAGATTGCTCAAGCGATTGGACGAGCTAACGAACGCAATGAGTGTGATGTGTTGATCGTGGGTCGTGGCGGCGGTTCATTAGAAGACTTATGGTGCTTCAATAACGAGATCGTTGCTCGCACAATTGCAGCAAGCCAGATCCCGATTATCAGCGCAGTTGGCCACGAAGTTGACGTCACTATCGCCGATTTCGTCGCAGATATGCGTGCTCCAACGCCGTCAGCTGCTGCAGAATTGGTTAGCCGTGACAACAGTCATAAAGAGCAAGCTTATGCCTCTAAACGTGCTCGCTTGGTGAGTGCGATTCGTCATGTGTTAATCAAACAAGCACAATCCACTCAAACGTTAAAATACCGCTTGGAGAAACAGCACCCGAGCTACCAACTGCAAAAGCAGAGTCAGCAGCTTGATGACCTAGACATGCGTTTGCGTCGTGGTATGACTCAATACCTAAAACAACATGCACAGCGTGTTGAACGTAAACAGCACCAACTTCAGTTGAACTCACCAGTGAAGCGCCTTGGTGAACAAAAACTGCATCTGCAACGTTCAGAGCAAAAGCTATTAGATGCGATGGATAAAACACTGCTAACCACTCGCCATCAGCTAGCCATGGCTGCAGAGAAGCTAGAAACCGTTAGTCCACTGGCAACCCTAAAGCGTGGCTACAGCATTACTCATTCCGCATCGAGCAAGACAGTATCATCAATTAACGATATCGAAGTCGGTGAAGTGATCACCACTCAAGTTGAAGACGGTGTGATTGAATCGCAAGTGACAACAAGAGTCGCTAAGAGTGAGCTTTAGGTTCGACTAGAACGTTGAAAATCATTTAAAACCAGAAAGCCCTATCGATAATCGACAGGGCTTTTGTATATCTACTGGCTGTAAAAGAAAACAACCTGATTCAAACCTTACTCACGACTCCGTCGTAGAAGGCTCCTTCATGGTCAGCATCCCTTCCGTCACAATAAAGTTGATGATGAAATCTAAACCTTGGCTCTCTTTGAGGTTGGTGAACACGTATGGCTTAGTTGGTCGCATGCGTTGAGTGTCTTGCTCCATCACTTCAAGTGACGCGCCAACATACGGTGCTAAATCGATCTTGTTGATGACTAACAGATCGGATCGTGTAATACCCGGACCACCTTTACGTGGGATCTTCTCCCCCTCAGCTACATCAATCACGTAGATGGTAAGATCGGCTAATTCAGGGCTGAACGTCGCACTCAAGTTATCACCACCGCTTTCGACGAATACCACATCGAGGTTTTTGTGCAGCTTAGCCAGCTCTTCAACGGCCGCTAGGTTCATCGACGCATCTTCACGAATCGCAGTATGCGGGCAACCGCCCGTTTCAACACCGATGATACGGTCAGGTTCTAAAGCTTCAGCGCGAGTGAGGATCTTTGCATCTTCTTGGGTGTAGATGTCATTGGTTACGACTGCAATATTCAGCTTGTCTCGAATTGCTTTACACAGCACCTCTAACAACGCTGTTTTACCAGACCCTACCGGGCCGCCAATACCAATTCGAAGGGGTTGCTTATAACTTTCCATTGTCTACTTCCTTATATTCTTTTCTTGCTACCTCGTTCGCGCTGACCGCTACGAACGAAATAGTCTCGTGTATTGTGTTTCGTGCAGTGAGCTTGCTAATGCCATTGATGGCGAAAAACTGCCTACCATCCAATCTTCTATCGCGTGGGCCTTTTCGATCACCTCAGGAAAGGTGTTGGTGATATTAATCAATGCCAACTGACCATCGGTTTGACCTAAAGGCACTAACTTGACCCCTGCGGTAACGATGTTTTCAAGCCAACTCCATAAATAACCCTGCTTGAGGCTCTCTAAATCAATACCCCAATGCTGAGCCGCCATACACATGCCCAACAATTGGTTTGGATGACTATCAACAGAGTCCACCTGTGAAATATCGATATCTAAGCGCTTCAACAAAGTATTCAATGCTTGCCCACGCTGTTTCTCTTCCGCTCGCAATTCACTGGTTTCACGGCTTGAGTACAGGTAATTACACCAGTGCTCAATCTCATCGAGTTCACCCTTTTCTAGAGCGTGGTAAAGACGCTCTAATATAGGCAATTCCAAGGTCGCGACACTGGAGTTGACGATGGTGTTGAGCCACTGTTCCATGCTGTTGCGATCGGTCACCCAACCCGCTTCAACCGCTAACTCTAAGCCTTGCGAATAAGTGAACCCACCAATCGGCAATGACGGACTGATCAATTGAAACAGGCGATAGATGGCGACATTTTCTGTTGTGGTCATAACCGTGCCCTCAATTTCCTAGAATCGAAAAAGTCCGAGAGCTTATGCGCCTAACAGTAATAGTGCGCTTGCTGAAGCCACGCCGACTGACAACCATTTAGAGTAAACCGCGCGGCCGACAAATGTACCGATAACCATCAGAGCCAAAGCTGTGATACTCATACCAGTTGCAAACTGAGTTAGGTTACTTGCCGCTTCAACGCCATGCGCATAACCATGGAAAAACAACATACCAATCGAAGCCGCTAATACACTGTTCACTCGCTTAGTCGATGGTGAGAACACGTGCCATAAACATAAGCTGACAACGAATAGAGAAGCGATGATTGCTGGTTCAACAATCACAGAGAAACCTAAGGCTTGGCCTGCGATAAGCCCTACCACCAAAGACACCAACCCACCGCCAATCAAAGCGGCTTTTATCTTGCTTGAAAACGACAGTGCGCCAATTAACAGACCAAAAGCGATCAACATGATCAGGTGATCCATACCTGTCACAGGGTGAGTTAAGCCAGACATAAATGAGTGAGACTCATGAACTGAGTGCGCTCCATGTCCTGGGTGAGCGAAAGCCAATGTTGATGTTGTTAGAGAAGCTATTGTGAAAGTGCATAAGCCTGCAGCTGTTTTAAAGTTCATCGCGAGTTCCTTGCTTTATACCAATCGTAGTAAATAATTGCTCACCCTAGCTTGCTAAAATGCTCGATAACTGCGTTATAATTTTTGATTGTAGAATAACTACTTATCGAAAAATTATGCCTTGTTCTCAAGCCTTTTTTCTGCACTATTGTTGATCACTTACTTACTGTGATTGGTATTATTGTTATTAATATCGTTGTTATATAAATCGTTTAGTGATCCATCAATGACTCGATTAATGATGGTGATGATGACCACCTGAGCGACCGCCATAAGCGCCGCCTTCTGGTTCAAACGGTTGTTTCTCGGTGGTCACCTTCGCGCCTAAGCCTTCAACCATTTCATCCAAAACATGGTCGTGTTGGTAACGAACCCAACCCGCTTCCACTTGCAGCGGAACATGACGGTTGCCAAGGTGATACGCCACTCGCGTTAGCAAGTGTGGGTCTTCACAGTAAACAGTCGAAACGGTTTCAGGTGCCGCTTTCACTTCCACTACCAAGCCACATTCACTCGACAGTTGTTCGCCACCACGCAAGATATGACCTCGCGGTAGAAACAGGCCGGCATTACGTCCGTCATCTAACATCACCTTAAGACGGCTTTTGATTCGGCTATCGATCGGCAGGCTTAAGTAGCCATCCGGTGCATTTTGCATTTGAGTATTCAGTTGAGTCAGTTCAATCATTGCTATTACCTCAATCTCCTTGTGAGATTTATAACGTTCAAAATAAGAGCCCTCAATTAAGAGCTAAAACAAGAGCCTTCTGCCGAGCTATTAGAATAAAAAATATCTCTGAGCCATTGGCAGCTCTTCTGCAGGCTCACATGTCAGCAGTTCCCCATCGGCGCGTACTTGATACGTCTGAGAATCCACCTCAATTTTTGGCATCCAATCATTGAGCTTCATGTCGGCTTTACTGATATTTCGGCAGTTGCTCACTACACCAATCAAACTCTGCAAACCCAATTGCTTATCGATGTTCTGCGCTTTGGCTTCTTTAGAGACAAACAACATCGATGTGTTCTGACACGCCTTGCCATAGCTACCAAACATAGAGCGATAGTGAACAGGTTGAGGGGTTGGGATAGAAGCGTTTGGATCGCCCATTGGTGCCATGGCAATCATGCCACCTTTCAAAATCACGCTGGGCTTCACACCAAAAAAAGCGGGCTTCCACAACACTAGATCAGCTAACTTCCCTGCTTCGATAGAACCGATTTCATGAGACATGCCATGCGTGATAGCAGGGTTGATGGTGTACTTAGCGACATAACGTCTTAAACGAAAGTTATCGCTGTAATCAGAATCTTCTTTTAGGCTGCCACGCTGAACTTTCATCTTGTGCGCGGTTTGCCAAGTACGTGTTACTACCTCGCCTACTCGTCCCATAGCTTGAGAATCCGAGGCGATCATCGAGAACGCGCCTAAGTCATGAAGAATGTCTTCTGCGGCAATGGTTTCACGGCGGATACGAGATTCAGCAAACGCGACATCTTCTGCAATTGATGGTGAAAGGTGATGACACACCATCAACATGTCTAAGTGCTCATCGACGGTATTGATGGTGTAAGGGCGTGTTGGATTGGTTGAGGAAGGCAAAACGTTCGGCTCACCTGCAGCACGAATAATATCGGGAGCATGACCACCGCCCGCACCTTCGGTGTGATAGGTATGAATCACGCGGTCGCCGATTGCGCCAAGTGTCGATTCAACAAAACCAGATTCATTCAGAGTGTCGGTATGAATCGCAACTTGTACGTCCATCTCGTCAGCCACACTCAAACAGGTATCGATTGAAGCGGGAGTGGTTCCCCAGTCTTCGTGCAACTTCAAACCCACAGCACCCGCTGCCACTTGTTCACGCAATGCTTCCGGTTGGCTCGCATTGCCCTTACCTAACAAACCAAAGTTCATTGGGAATTGGTCGAGTGATTCCAACATACGGTGCATGTTCCATGGACCCGGTGTACATGTCGTCGCGTTAGTGCCTGTGTTTGGCCCCGTACCACCGCCTATCATGGTCGTAACACCAGATGCTAAGGCTTCTTCAATCTGTTGCGGGCAGATAAAGTGAATATGTGAGTCGATACCACCCGCGGTGAGAATCGAGCCTTCACCTGCCAAAATTTCCGTGCCCGGGCCAATTACTATATCGACGCCCGGCTGAACGTCTGGGTTACCTGCTTTGCCTAAAGCTTGAACTCGGCCGTCTTTGATGGCGACATCGGCTTTTACGATGCCCCAATAATCCAACACAATCGCATTGGTGATCACCAAGTCAGGTGTTTCGGCGCTTGGACGTTGGCTTTGTCCCTGTCCATCACGGATCACTTTACCGCCGCCAAACTTCACTTCATCACCGTATACGGTGTAATCCTTTTCAACTTCTAGCCATAAATCGGTGTCAGCAAGACGCACTCGGTCACCGACTGTAGGCCCAAACATTTCGGCATAAGCCTGTTTGGATATCGTCGCCATGTTCAATCCTTTGTTGTTTTAATTCTTTCTATGGGAGCGCTTAGAGCTTGCCCATCACCTTTCCTTGGAAGCCATAAATCTCTAACTTACCGGCATAACGCACTAACTCGACGCTACGTGACTGACCCGGTTCAAAACGGGTAGCGGTGCCCGCAGGGATATTGAGTCGAAAGCCTTTAGTGGCTTCTCGGTCAAAGATCAGCGAAGGGTTTGCTTCATAGAAGTGGTAATGAGAGCCGATTTGCACGGGACGGTCGCCTATATTTTGAACCTTTACGGACGTCGTGTCTCGGCCTTCGTTTAGAGTGATATCACCGGGAGCGGTTTCTACTTTTCCGGGCACTAAGCCTGAATATTGTTTGGTGGATCCAGCCATATTACTTCTCCCTACACGATAGGTTCATGAACGGTCACCAACTTGGTGCCATCGGGAAAAGTCGCTTCGACTTGTACATCTGGGATCATGGAAGGGATCCCCTCCATAACGTCATCGACGGTAAGCAGTGTGCGTCCAAAATCCATCAATTCCGAAACGGTTTTCCCCTCACGGGCACCTTCAAGAATGGCACTGCTGATCAGAGCAATAGATTCTGGGTAGTTGAGTTTTAAGCCTTTCTGTTTACGCTGCTGTGCCAGCATTCCTGCGCAGAAGATAAGTAGCTTATCTTTTTCTCTTGGTGTTAATTCCATTTAGCTGCCCGCTGTTAGTGTTGTTTTCTTAGTGCTCAGAAACGCATGAGCAGTAAGTGGGATTCAATCACAGCAAGCTTGAAAAAATGTACCGAGGGCCGGAAGTCGCCCTCGGTACAAATAGGGCTAATCGCTAAGTCGCCCAAATCCTTGGTAAATCAGGAGTCGTACCACATAAATGAGAGCGAGTTGCTTGCCATATCTGACCAAAGGCCTGGAGGATGTCTTCACTCCAATAACCCAAGGCTCGCACCACAATCAATCCTTCTATCTGAGTCGCGCCCAATATTAATGTGGGTTCACTCGACGTTTTTGATGTAACTGATTGCTGTGAAGCTTGCTGTGTAATAGATATGAGCAAGCTCTGTACCAACTCTAGATCTTGCTTCTCATTTGAGGTGATATAAAAGGTTCCCATCATTGAATAATCAAGTAACCCCATATTTATCATTAACTTATCGCCACCATGAAAATTAAAGCCTTCAGTCAGAAGCCTTTGATTATCAAGATAGATTTCTGTTTTCCCAACGAGATGACCATGCTCGAATCCCTCATTCTGTGCAGGGCGTCCAAAACAGTGCATCTCCCAACCCCAAAACTGTGCACCCTTTTCTAGGCGAATTTCAGTATCTAAACGAACGTGTGCATTCGGGAAAAAGATGTTCTCTTGCGGCATCCATTCCAAGCGTGCATCTTTCTTCACTCGTAGGGTCTGCTTCTGCTTGGCGTACTTGTTGTTTGAGCGATAAAACTTGGTCGCACCGGGTGTGGTAATCAACGCGTGAGCACCGTGCTCAAGATTCACGTTAATATTGAGAGTGTCACCACCTACCACTCCGCCGGGGGGATGGAGTAAGTAGGTGTGACACGTTTCCCCATCAGGATACAGGGGGCGTTGCACCGCAAGCGGACCAGACTGCTGACGATTCTTTAATACGGTTTTATCACCTCGATCGACAAAGGTGAGGTTTAAACTCGCTTGCCAACCATCACGAATATCTTGTTCGATGGTCTCATTCAAAGATAAAGCTTCTACTAAAGAAGCCTTGCTTACTTCATTCGGAGAAAAGAGAGAATTCATACGGTTAGGTACTCCTTTATCAAGGACTCATCGAGCCCTGTCATTTCACCTTCTGCCACTTGGCGTCCACGGTCGATAATGCAAAAACGGTCACCGACCTTTCTTGCAAACGGCAGCTTCTGTTCAACCAACAGAACCGTGAGCCCCATTTTCTCGTTGAGCATGCGAATGATGTCGCCAATCTCTTGCACAATATTGGGTTGAATACCCTCCGTCGGCTCATCCAAGATCAATAGCTTTGGATTAACCACCAGCGCACGCCCAATCGCTAGCTGTTGCTGCTGGCCACCCGATAAATCACCACCGCGACGATGTAGCATCTCTTTTAACACTGGGAAAATATCGAAGATGAATTCAGGGATCTTGCGGTCACCCTTTTTACGAATCGGTAAACCGACCTCTAGATTTTCTTGAACAGTGAGCATTGGGAAGATCTGGCGACCTTGCGGTACATAGCCGATCCCTTGGCGTGGACGGTCCTCGGCATCGGTTTTCAAAAGTGACTCACCCGATAAGGAGATGTCACCGCTTTCAACCTTCACCAACCCCATAATGCATTGCAGTAAGGTGGTTTTACCGACACCATTTCGCCCCATTAGCACCGTGCATTTACCTTCTGGGATCTGCATATCCAAATCCCACAGCGTGTGGCTCTCACCGTAATATTGATTAACTGATTTAACCTCTAACATCCTATTCTCCGAGATAAACTTGTTTAACTTCAGGGTGAGCCTGCACTTGATCCATGGTGCCTTCTGCCAACACGTGACCTTGATGAAGCACGGTGACGTGGCTAGCAATCGAACGAACGAAATCCATATCGTGTTCAACTACAACCACCGAGTGCTTACCTGCTAGCGAGTTAAGTAACTCAGAGGTGCGGTCCATTTCTTGGTGAGTCATACCTGCCACGGGTTCATCCACCAGCAACAGCTTAGGGTTTTGCATCAATAGCATGCCGATCTCTAACCACTGCTTTTGTCCGTGAGACAGGTTACCTGCCAAATTCGCCGCTTCGTCTTTTAAATGAATCAGCTCAAGTACCGAGGTCAATTTGTCTTTCTGTTCACCAGACATCACAGCGGTGAACGTCGCCCACACTGAGCGGTCACCGGCCATGGCTAATTCAAGGTTCTGCCACACAGTTAAACACTCAATCACGGTCGGTTTTTGGAATTTACGCCCAACGCCTGCATTGGCGATTTCGGCTTCGTTCATCTTCAATAAGTTGATGTTCGAACCCAACCACACCTCGCCGGTGTCTGGCTTAGTTTTACCTGTGATAATGTCCATCATGGTGGTTTTACCTGCGCCATTAGGACCGATGATACAGCGTAGCTCTCCCTCTTTGATGTAAAGGTTGAGGTCGTTTATCGCTTGGAAACCATCGAAGCTTTTGTTGACGCCTTCGACATACAACAGCACATTATGTCGAGTATCGATGGCAGGATGAATATCGGGTTTGAGGTAATCAAAGACTTCGTCTCGACGAGTGAACGCCTGAACCGATTCCTTTACGCTATTAAATGTGGTCATGCGATCACCTCCTTGGCCTTGTGCTGATCATCCTTATCTTTATCTTGGTTTTTCCCATTTGATGCCTTGCGCAGCTGCTGCCACTTTTCACTGACAAAGCCAATCACACCTTGTGGGAAGTACATGGTTGAGAGTACGAATAGTCCACCCAGAGCAAACAGCCACACCTCCGGGAACTCAACCGTAAACCAACTCTTGGCGTAGTTGATGATCAATGCACCGACAATGGCACCAAACAGAGTGGCACGACCGCCTAAGGCTACCCAAACCACAATCTCAATCGAGTTAAGAGGAGCAAATTCTCCCGGATTGATAATACCCACTTGAGGGACATATAAAGCCCCGGCAATACCGGCGATAACCGCAGAAAGAACGAAGACCCACAGCTTGATGCCATCGACGTCATAGCCCATAAAGCGAGTGCGTGATTCCGTATCACGAATCGCTAATGCCACACGACCTAATCGACTGGTCACCACCATGCGACAAGCTATGTAGCTGAGAATAAGCGCAATACCAGTCGCGACAAACAGACCTATCTTGACCGCATCACTCTGCAAACTCAGACCGATGATGTCTTTGAAATCCGTCAGTCCGTTGTTGCCACCAAAGCCCATTTCGTTGCGGAAAAATGCCAGCATCAATGCGTAAGTTAATGCCTGAGTCATGATAGAAAGATACACCCCGGACACACGAGAGCGGAAAGCTAAATAACCGAACAAGTAAGCCAATGCGCCCGGCACTAGCACCACCATCAGGCAAGCAAACCAGAACTGGTCAAAGCCCTGCCAGAACCACGGCAACGCAGACCAATCAAGGAACACCATGAAATCTGGTAAGACTGGATCACCATAAACCCCACGGTCACCAATCTGACGCATCAAGTACATGCCCATCGCATAACCACCAAGCGCAAAGAAAGCACCGTGGCCAAGGCTCAAGATTCCGAGATAGCCCCACACCAGATCGAGCGCCAACGCCAACATTGCGTAGCTCAGATATTTGCCCATCAGCGAGATAGTAAAAGTCTCTACATGGAGCGGGTGCCCACTTGGTAACATGGTGTTAGCCAGTGGGATAAGAATAACGGCCGCTAGAATGGCAAGGATGGTCAGTTGGCCACCTTTGTCACCACGCATTGCCGAAAGTACAAATGATTTTGACTGCATGATGTTGTCCTTAACCTTCAGCCGCACGACCACGTTGCGGGAAGAGTCCGCGTGGGCGTTTTTGAATAAATAGAATGATGAAAACCAGTACCAGAATCTTGGCGAGAACCGCACCAGCCCATGGTTCTAAAATTTTATTGAACAGACCAAGGCTTAAGCCTGCGACTAGCGTGCCCCATAGGTTGCCAACACCGCCGAATACCACCACCATGAATGAGTCGATGATGTATGCCTGCCCCATATTTGGGCCAACGTTGGTCAGTTGAGACAGTGCCACGCCTGCAACACCCGCAACGCCAGAGCCTAAACCGAAGGTCATCGCATCAACTCGCTCTGAACGAATACCCATCGCACGAGCCATGCCACGGTTTTGAGAAACCGCACGAACCTGCAAACCTAGTGGTGTCTTTTTCAGAACCATTAATAAGCCCATAAACACCAAACCACAGAAGAGAATGATGTAAAGGCGGTTGTAGGTCAGGGACAACATTGGGTTTAATTGAAGTGCTCCAGACATCCATTCAGGCGTGCTCACTGAGCGGTTCAAAGGAGAGAAAATAGAACGAACAGCCTGCTGCAAGATTAAGCTAATACCAAAGGTCGCGAGTAAGGTTTCCAATGGGCGACCATAAAGATGACGAATCACACTTCGCTCAATCGCAATGCCCACTAAACCAGAAACAATGAATGCCGCTGGAATGGAAAGTATCAGCGCTAGGCCAATATGATTCGGCATCAACAACTGCAATACGTAGGTGGTGTAAGCGCCAATCATGATCAGCTCGCCATGAGCCATGTTGATAACGCCCATCACACCAAAGGTAATCGCTAAGCCAATGCCTGCCAGTACCAATACCGAGCCTAAACTCAAACCGAAGAATACTGTTTCTACACCCGAATAGAGTGCTTGGCTTTGTTGATAGCTATCCATCGCACGTTCTGCTGCAGCGGTAATGCTTGGATCTTGCTCAGTGTTTAACAGTTGATTCAGTGTTTTCAGAACCACCGAGTGTTTGAAGTCGCCAACTCGTTCAATTGAAGCCACACGATCTTCAATGGTGGCACTGTTATTAAGAGAAGTGGCAATCGCTAACGACAAATCCATTAGCTCAGCTACTTTGCCATCTGATTCATTGGCTCTGAGTTCAGTTAGTCGTTCGATAATGTCAGCGTCTTTGGTTCCTAACAAATCCAAAACCGCCTTATAACGCACATCAGGGTTGCCGCTGTTCAGTCCAATCGAGGCTATTTCCCCGCGTAATATCCCGCGAAGTTTGTTATTCACACGAACCTTTTTAAACTGTCTCGCATTCTCGATATTAAGCGTTGAATCATCCCATACTGACTGAGCTGACGTCGCTGTTTTGATACTTTGAATGAGGTAGAGCTGTTTGTACTGCTCGCTCTGTTTCTCATTGAAGTAGTAAAGGTTTCCGTTTAACCAGCCATCTAAAATAGCTTTCGACACATCTTCCGTTTGCGTCTCAATCACCCAATCGATAGCTAATTCTTTATCCGATGTTTTCTTACCAACTAGCGCCTTGGTAAAGCTAGCTTCATCCGTTATTCCAGCAAAAGCCAACTGAGCACTGACTGCCATGAGCAACAGCGCTTTAAATACGTTTAATACGTTTTTCATCCCTGCTTCCTTAACCAACCAAGTTAGATATTGTTATTTTTACTTGGAGGATGTGTGGATAGTGGTTGTTACCTGAAACGATGAGCCTTCCGTTCGCTTCGCCCGTTAAACAGACGCGTTCTTCCCAAACCGGAAGGCTCAATATTCCTGAATTGACGATCTAGTTACCGCCAGAACACTTCTTCGTTTCGACGTTAAACGCACCACATGAGAATGGCTTCGACCAGCTAGAGAACAGTTTTGCCGATTCAGGTAAGTAACTCGACCAAGCATCACCCGCCACTAGTCCAGTGGTTTCCCAAACGATATCGAATTGACCATCGCCTTGGATTTCACCGATCAGGACTGGTTTAGTAATGTGGTGGTTTGGCAGCATGGTAGAGTAGCCGCCAGAAAGGTTAGGTACAGACACGCCAATCAAGGCATCTTGCACAGATTCAGGATCGGTTGTGCCCGCATTAGTGACCGCTTGAGCCCACATATTGAAGCCAACATAGTGCGCTTCCATTGGGTCATTGGTGACACGCTTTTCACTCTTGATGAACGACTGCCACGTTTCAACGAACTCTTCATTAGCTTCAGTATCAACACTCATGAAGTAGTTCCATGCCGCTAGATGACCAACCAATGGTTCTGTGTCCATGCCTGACAGTTCTTCTTCACCAACAGAGAATGCAATAACTGGGATGTCTTCAGATGAAATGCCTTGAGCGCCTAGCTCTTTATAGAAAGGTACGTTCGCATCGCCGTTTACAGTAGAAACCACAGCGGTTTTCTTGCCAGCTTCACCGAACTTTTTGATGTCTGAAACGATAGATTGCCAATCAGAGTGACCAAATGGCGTGTAGTTGATCATGATGTCTTCTTCTGCGACACCTTTATCTTTTAGGTAGGCTTCTAAGATCTTATTGGTTGTACGTGGATAAACGTAATCGGTACCTGCAAGTACCCAGCGCTCGACTTCAAGCTCTTCCATCAAGTAATCCACTGCTGGGATCGCTTGTTGGTTTGGCGCGGCACCGGTGTAGAAAACGTTTTTAGAAGACTCTTCACCTTCATACTGTACTGGGTAGAAAAGGATGCTGTTGAGTTCTTCAAAGACAGGTAGCATGGATTTACGTGATACCGACGTCCAACCACCGAACACCACATCCACTTTCTCTTTTTCGATAAGCTCACGCGCTTTCTCAGCAAATAGCGGCCAGTTTGACGCAGGGTCAACCACGACAGGCTCTAGCTTCTTACCAAGCAAACCGCCCTTTTTGTTCTGCTCTTCGATGAGCATTAGCACGGTATCTTTTAGCGTTGTCTCACTGATCGCCATGGTGCCAGAGAGTGAGTGTAGAACACCGACCTTGATGGTCTCATCAGCAGCAAACACTGTTGCAGAAGAAAATGAAAGTGTTGTACACAGTGCAGCTAGCGATAAATTGAACACCTTGTTCATGATATTACTCCATAATTGTATTTTTGTTATTCAATCACAGAGTTACAAGAAGAGTGCCAAACTTATAAACCAACGAAATTATTTATAAGTAATTGTATTAATAGAATTTAAAAGAAACTCACACCAATAGAGTGCATAGCAATCATGTAACTATGTTTCATACTGGTGCAGTGACGGTGGGAATGAACCAAGATGACACATTCCTGTTCTTCAGATACAAAAAAGACCCAACACTTTAGTATTGAGTCTCTGGTATAACATCACCGATGGTCGTTCAAACCATGTAGTTTAAGGCTATTCCGCAGGTTGAAATTCGAATTTTACTCTCGACTTTGATTTCAACTCGTTGCAATCACCGTTGCAAAAATAGCTCGCCGCACCACAGGCTTGAAGCTTCTCAAGTTGGCTGCTGCACTCAGGGCAAAACCCAACTTTAGTAAAGTGAGCCTGACAACTTTCACAATGATACTTGCCATCCCAAGCTAGCTCAGACTGGCACTTAGGGCAGATATTTTCACTCATTAGCATTTCCTAATTCACTACTATTTTTACAATCTACTACCGCTGAGACTTCGCTTGCTTGATTTGGTACATGTTCTTATTAGCTTGTGCGATCAACTGGTCTAATCCTTGAGGATCTTTCTCACAAGACAACCCAACACTCACTGAGAACTGCACATCATTGATATAAAGCGCTTGTTGCAGTGCTTTCTCTAAGCTGTGGTAGAAGCTAACAACGCTTTCTTGATCATCAAAGCAAGAGAACACCACAAACTCATCGCCACCATAACGGCCTATCTTGGCACATGCTGTGGTTGCCTCATCAAGAACTTCGGCAACCGCCAACAGCACATCGTCACCGAAACTGTGGCCATAGGTATCATTTATCGATTTGAACTTATCGACATCAACAAACAAACACGCCATCACCTTTTCAGAAAAGCATCGCTTGGCCAACACTTTCTCCGCTTCATTAAACAATGCGCGACGATTCAAGCAATGGGTTAAAGAATCTCGATTAGCGAAAAAGTTTAGCTGCTTCTCCAGCTCAAACTTCTCTAGTGCTACCGAATACAGGGAAGCCAGTAGCTCTAAGATCTCGAGCTCAAATTCATGTGGTTCAGAGATGTACTGGCTATAAATAGCGAAGGTAACCAACACATTACCGCGCGACGAGATAATGGGGACCGACCAACAGGCATGTAAATTCGCTTGATTGGTGAGGGCCAGAAAAGGTGCCCAGTTTGGGTGTGCATTTATGTTGGAGATCATCACTGCTTTCTTAAGCGCAGCTGCCTCGCCACAAGAGCCTATCCCCGCACCAATTCCTATCCCTTCGATCTGTTGATTGTAAAAATCAGGCAGGTTTGGGGCATACTCAAGGTGTAACGTTTTAGACTCTGAGTTGAGCAGTAAAATTGAAGCCATGCGCTGCTCGGTAAGCTGAATAATTTTGTGATTTAAATCTTTGCGATCCATCCCAAGCGCAAGCTTCCGTAGCAAGCTATTGACGGCTCGATGACCTTCTAATAAAAATTGTTGTTCCATTCACTAAGGCTTTCAATTGTGTAATCGGGTACAACTTGTTCTTATGCAAGCTTGTTATTGGTTAATAATAACACACTAAATTAGTACGACACACAATCGAAGATCATAGGTTGATCTTTCGCTTTATCTATTTTGATCAGCGATCTACCCCAAAAAGAATATTTATATCACCACACACCGAAAGCATAAGTTACATATGCTGCATTTCAATTTCAAATAGTTATTTATATCAAAAGTGACATGTAAAAATAAAATAAACAGCACAAGCCATTTCGATCTGTAGTCTAAATCATCGAATTACATGCGTCAGCATTTCAATGTTTTGGTCATCTAGCTGGGTCAGCTTAACGGACAGCGCACCAAGTTCTGAGGTATTTCCAATGTGTGTGCCACCACAAGGAATAGTGACCTGAGTATCTGCGTCAAGCTGCCACTCCCAGTAACGAGAGTCTGTTAACGCCTCGCCTTCTAGTCTCATCGCAACTGGCGTCGGCTCTGCAAGCCAGCCCGCAAGCATTTGGTTGATATCAGCTTCGATGTCATCAAGATTTGCTAGCATGTCTGCAACGTTCAAACCGCGCTTCTTGAGGGTTTTGCCTAAGCGATACTTATCGGTACACAGCTCTGGAGTCACAAAGCTCGTCACTTGTGCATAACTATTGAAGTCGTAACTGCCAAGCGGATCTTTTCTGTCCGCATCTTTACGCCAGTAGCTTTCAGCCAATACTTTATTCAAGGCTAGGAAAGCGATGTGACCAGCACTGTGACCACGGCTCAAACTGGCTTGGTACTCTTTATCAACCGACAACACGACTTCGTCGTTAACCTTAATCATAGAAGCAGATGTAGGTAGCTGGTGGACAACAACAAACGCCCACCCTTCCGTATCACGCTTAACAGGGATATCTGCTGCGATATGAAGCTTGCCAGTAGATTGTTCTATAGCACCAACAAGGCAGTCTTCAACGGGAAATTGCACGTCACCAACATTCACAAAGCCTTGGTCTGCAGGGTGATCGGGCCAAATATGACTCACTGGGTGGAAAGGTGTCACGTCGGTGATCAGGTAAGTTTTGCTGTCATCGCTTTCAACGTACTGCGCTTTAGCATTGAGCTGCCAAGCCTGATGACAAAATTGAGTGATGGTTGGTGTGATTGCTGACACAGGTGTAATCAAATCGCTAGTAGTCATATCGTTCTTCTTCTGGAATCTAGTCTGATTCGTTGAGCCATGATGATAAAAACGTATTGTTATGGCTTAACGTGAATTTTGCTTAAAAAAATACCCGAGACAGGCTCGGGTATCAAATCTATTGGAAAGGTTTACTTACGACCTTTAACCATGCTCATCATACGTTTACGTTTACGTTCTTGAGAAATTGTCAGCTTGTTAGTCTTAGCTTCAAATGGGTTCTCGCTGTTCTGGAATTGAATGCGAATAGGTGTACCCATGATTTCTAGTGAACGACGGTAGTAGTTCATCAAGAATCGTTTGTATGAATCTGGCAAGTTACGAACTTGGTTGCCGTGGATAACGATAATCGGTGGGTTGTAGCCACCAGCGTGCGCGTATTTCAGTTTCACACGACGGCCACGAACCATAGGCGGTTGGTGATCATCAGTCGCCATCTTCATGATACGAGTTAGCACAGAAGTACCAACACGAGTCGTCGCTGATTTGTAAGCTTCTTGTACAGACTCAAACAAGTGACCAACACCTGTACCGTGAAGTGCAGAGATAAAGTGAATACGTGCGAAATCAACGAAGCCTAAGCGACGATCTAGCTCTTTCTTAACGCGTTCTTTAACGTCGTTATCTAGGCCATCCCACTTGTTTACGGCAATAACAATTGAACGACCAGCGTTCAACGCAAAGCCTAGCAAGCTTAAGTCTTGATCAGAGATGTTTTCGCGAGCATCGATAAGCAGCAATACAACGTTAGCATCTTCAATCGCTTTCAGTGTTTTAACCACTGAGAACTTCTCTACCGTTTCGTTGATGTTTTTACGACGACGAACACCCGCAGTATCGATTAGAACGTATTCACGCTCATCACGCTGCATTGGGATGTAGATAGAGTCACGAGTCGTACCTGGCATATCGTAAACAACCACACGCTCTTCACCAAGAATACGGTTCGTTAGCGTTGATTTACCTACGTTAGGACGGCCAATGATCGCCAGCTTGATCGGTTGATCTTGAAGACGCTTGAATTCTGCTTCAGCTTCTTCTTCTGTAAATTCAACCTGCTCTTCTTCTTCGTCTTCAAACTCAGTTAAATCGCTTACTTCGCCATTCTCAGCTTTTAGCGCTTCTGCGAATGGGTTAAGAGCAAGGTCAATAAGTGCAGTAACACCACGACCATGCGCCGCAGCGATTTGGTACATGTCTTCTACGCCTAGTTGCCAGAAGTCAGCACTTGCAGCATCAGGGTCGATACCATCAACCTTGTTTACTACTAGCATTGAAGGCTTTTCTAGTTGACGTAGGTGCTTAGCAATCGCCACGTCTGAAGGTGTTAGACCCGCACGGCCATCTACCATAAATAGAACGACATCAGCTTCATCAATCGCCGCTAGCGACTGTTCAGCCATTTTAGTTTCAACACCTTCTTCAGTACCGTCGATACCGCCAGTGTCAATAACAATAAAGTCATGCTCGCTAAAATGAGCATGACCGTATTTACGGTCACGCGTTAAGCCAGGGAAATCCGCAACCAATGCATCACGAGTTCGAGTCAATCGGTTAAATAACGTAGATTTACCTACGTTCGGACGCCCTACTAGAGCAACAACAGGTACCATAACAACCTCTACAATTTCTTCTCTAAATGTAGTTATAGGTAAGCACTTGTTCGCAAGTTTAAACTCTTACCTATAACCACACGGTTTATTAATTTTTAACAACAAAACGGCTCCTGGCTGTTACCAACCAGGAGCCGACTGTGAATTATATCACGCTTTTATTGGCTAATCGTTAGTTTCTTTACATCGCCATTGCGAGTCGTCACTAAGTAGCCTTCAGGCAGTTCAATTGGTGCAACCGCAAAGCCGCTATCATCGACAAGCTGTTGTGCAACAAACTCACCCGATGAACGATCTAACCAGTGCAGATAACCTTCTGTGTCACCCACGACTACATAACCATTAATAATAGCAGGTGCTGTCAGTAAGCGGTTTTCTAACAATGGAGTGCTCCACAGTTCAGTACCACTACGCGCATCAACCGCAACCACATGGTCTTTGTCGGTAACAACGAACAAACGGCTACCATCACTTGCTAAATCAATCGCTGATGAGTAGTTACGTTTCCAAATTGGCTTACCAGAACGAAGGTCGATAGCAATCAGCTGACCATTGATACCTACGGTATACAGGGTGCCACCAAGAACAATTGGAGATGCATCAACATCAACCAAACGATCAATTTCCGTTGCACCTTTTGGTGTGCCTACTGGCTGTTGCCAAATAAGCTGACCACGATCAACGATAGCCGCAGCTAGACGACCATTTGCTGTACCCCAGAATACACCACCAGAAACTGCAACAGGCGAGCTATCGCCACGCAGTGTTAGGCTTGGTACTTCCGTACTGATGGTCCATTTTTGTTCACCGCTTGCTTGATCTAACGCGATCAACATACCGCGACTGGTATGAACAATGACCATGTTGCTATCAGTTGCTGGGGATGCAAGCACCTCGCCATTGACTGATACACGCCACAGCTCTTCACCGGTCGATTCTTCCAGTGCGATCACTTCGCCATTTTCAGAACCAACAAAAACTTTACCGTAAGCCGCCGTTAAGCCACCCGATAAACGAGCCAATACGTCTTTCTCAAGATCGACTTTCCACAGCGCTTTACCTGTATCAGGATCAAGCGCTTTAACCATACCTTCACGGCTTGCAACAAACACTTTGTCGTAAGCCAATTCTGGCGTTAGTTTTGAAAAGTAGTGACCAACACCATCACCAACCGACGTAGACCATTCCTGACTAGGAGTGAACTCGCTGTTTACCGTTGGGACTGGAGCCATGATTACGGTGTCTTCTTCACCCGCACAGCCAGCTAGTAGGCCAAGAGCAATCGCACACAACGCCGCTTTTGGAAACATCTTCTTCATTCAAAGCGCCTTATTTAGCTAGGTCGTCAAGTTTGATTTGAAGCGTTTGGCTAGCGTCAACAGCTTGCTGTGCTTCTGTGTAAGCACTGTATGCTGCGTCTGTGTCGCCTTTACGAAGTGAGATATCACCACGCAGTTCAGCAACACGGCCTTTCCAAGATTCATCTGTCATAGCAGCAAGATCAGTCAGTGCTGCGTCAAATTCACCTTGCTCAGCTTTAATACGTGCAACACGGTAAGTAAGTAGTGGCGCAAGTGCCGCGTCCTTAGTTGCCGATTTTGCCCACTCGAGCTGTTCAAGTGCCGCCGCTAGATCGCCTGCTTGTACTTGTACTTTTGCTAGTTGCATAGCAGCAAGTACTGAGTACTCAGCATCTTTGTTTGCGTCGATGAAAGCTTGAATATCAGATTGAGCATCAACACCCTTAACATCAAGAGCTGAAATTACAGAGGTGTAGCTTTCTGAAGCTGCTTCACGCGCTTCAACTACTGAATCTTGGTAATAGCGCCAGCCAAATAGACCACCTAAACCAATAACCGCACCAAAGATTACGGCTTTACCGTTCTCTTTCCACCAATCTTTAATGGCTTCAACTTGTTGCTCTTCGCTATCGTAAAGTTCCACTTCCTGTCCTCTTTAATTCTTTAAACGCCAGCATAGTGCTGACGTTAGTATTCATTATGAGCGTTTGCTCAATGGCTAATTAGATTAGCGCAGCAACTTTCTCTGCAACTTCCGTTTGAGACACGGTTTCTTGCTCGCCGCCAACCAGATCTTTTAGCACAACTGTATTGTCAGCAACTTCGTTCTCACCAAGTACCAGCGCCACAACAGCACCTACTTTGTCAGCACGTTTGAATTGCTTCTTGAAGTTACCACCACCGAAGTGGTTCATTACACGCACGCCTTCAACGGTGTCGCGTAATTGATTCGCTAACTGCATGCCCGCGATCATAGTACCTTCGCCAGCAGCAACTACGTATACATCAACGCTACGACGAACTTCTGTTAGCTCTAGCGTTTCCATCATCAGAACCAGACGCTCTAGACCCATTGCGAAGCCAACTGCATTGGTTGCTTTGCCGCCTAGTTGCTCAACAAGACCATCGTAACGACCGCCGCCACATACTGTACCTTGAGCACCAAGGCTGTCTGTGATCCACTCAAATACAGTGCGGTTGTAGTAATCTAGGCCACGTACTAGACGCTCATTAACTTGGTATTCGATACCAACAGCGTCAAGAAGTTCACACAAACCAGCAAAATGTTGCTTCGATTCTTCACCTAGATATTCAGATAGTCGAGGTGCGTCACCTAAGATAGCTTGAACATCAGGGTTCTTAGTATCAAGTACACGTAGAGGGTTAGTGTGCATGCGACGTTTGCAGTCTTCGTCAAGCACATCAATGTGTTGCTCAAGGAAAGCCACTAACGCAGTGCGGTAGCTAACGCGATCTTCTTGAGAACCGATTGAGTTCAGCTCTAGGCGAACGTGCTTGTCGATGCCTAGCTCACGCCATAGACGTGCTGTCATCATGATAAGTTCTGCGTCAACGTCTGGACCGTCTAGGCCAAACACTTCAACACCACATTGGTGGAATTGACGGTAACGACCTTTTTGAGGGCGCTCGTGACGGAACATAGGGCCCATGTACCATAGGCGCTGTTCATCACGGTTGATAAGGCTGTTTTGAATACATGAACGTACACAACCTGCTGTGCCTTCTGGACGCAGCGTTAGGCTATCGCCATTGCGGTCGTCAAAGGTGTACATCTCTTTAGAAACAACGTCTGTCTCTTCACCAACTGCACGGCTAAATAGGTTTGTTTCTTCAACGATAGGCATACGTACTTCGTTGTAACCGTATGCACTCACCACGTTTTTAACTGCGCTTTCTACTTTCTGCCACAGTGGTGATTGAGTTGGAAGGCAGTCGTTCATGCCTCGAATTGCTTGAATATTTTTAGCCACAGTATTTATTCCGTAATTTCTCACGACCAGGTGTTAGTGCGAATAGACAATCACACCCCATCGCGTTGTATTAATCTTCTAAGTTTTCTACATCAATGCGATTTGCTTTATCAAGCACTGACGCTTTTGCACGAATCTTAGCTTCAAGTTTGTCGACAAGGTCATCGTTGTCGAAGCGCTCTTTCTGACGCTTACCATCTTCGTAGAAGGCACTCTTACGTGCACTACCAGCTAAACCTAAGTGAGACACTTCAGCTTCACCAGGGCCGTTAACCACACAACCGATGATAGATACGTCCATTGGAGTGATCACGTCTTCTAGGCGCTCTTCAAGGGCATTAACGGTGTTAATAACATCGAACTCTTGACGAGAACAGCTCGGACACGCAATGAAGTTGATGCCACGCGAACGAATGCGCAAAGATTTAAGAATATCAAAGCCAACTTTGATCTCTTCAACCGGATCAGCCGCTAGCGATATACGCAGCGTATCGCCGATACCTTCAGAAAGAAGCATACCTAAACCTACCGCTGACTTCACAGAGCCTGCACGCGCACCACCCGCTTCGGTAATACCAAGGTGGAGAGGTTGATCAATCTGCTTAGCCAGCAAACGGTAAGAACCGACAGCAAGGAATACATCAGAAGCCTTCACGCTGACTTTGAATTGATCAAAGTTCAGACGGTCTAGGATATCTACATGACGCATTGCTGATTCAACAAGCGCTTCTGCTGTAGGTTCTGTGTATTTCTCTTGGATCTCTTTCTCAAGAGAACCGCCGTTAACACCAATACGAATCGGAATATTCATATCACGTGCACAATCAACAACTGAGCGGATACGGCTTTCGTTACCGATGTTACCTGGGTTGATACGCAGACAGTCAACGCCGTATTCCGCCACTTTAAGTGCGATACGGTAGTCGAAGTGAATATCAGCAACCAAAGGAACAGAGACCTGCTGCTTGATTAGCTTAAAGGCTTCAGCTGCATCCATAGTCGGTACAGATACGCGAACGATATCAGCGCCAACTTTTTCCAGAGCTCTAATTTGAGCAACGGTCGCGGCTACATCTGTTGTTCTTGTGTTGGTCATGGATTGCACAGCAATTGGTGCACCATCACCGATCGGCACATCACCCACATAAATACGGGTTGATTTGCGACGAATAATAGGAGATTCGTGTTGCATATTAACTCTAAGGTAAGGTTATTCTAGCTACTTTGCCTGAAGTATACCCAGAAAGGTCGACAGGTTCACTTGCAAATGTCATTGATACGCCTTCTGGCGCACCTAGAATCACTTTATATGGCGCAGTTCCTGATAGATTTAACGACTGACCTGCTTTTTTGATGCCAGTCGACAAGGTTTTACCCGTTGCATCTTTTACTTGGATCCAGCAATCAGCGGTGAACTGCATCACTAGTTCGTTAGCCACAGCTTCAGGAGCCGTGCTAGCTTCAACCGTTTCTGCATTCGCAGCAGCTTCAGCAGTTGGTTCAGTCTCTGTTGTTTGTTGTGCAGAAGTTTCGTCAGCTGGAGTAACAGCATCTGAACTTTCTTCCGCATCGCTTATCGCAGCAAGGCCTTCAGCACCTTCAACAACAGAAGCACCCGCTTCGTTTTGTTCAGCTTCAATCACTTCTAAAGAGGTGAATTCAGGGGCAAGTGATTCTTCTACCGCTAGCTCTTCTGAGCTTTCAGTATTCGCTAAAGATTGAGATAGGGTGTCTTGTTGTTGGTTCTGCCACCACCAAAGTGAGGAGATACCCGCAATGACCGCAAAAATACTCCAAGTCAGGATCATAATACGGCTGTTGTGCTTCTCGGTTTTGGTCTTACGAGAAAAGCTCAACATTTCTTGCTCTTGATGCTGAGCATCACCGGCATGATGCAGCGCACTCAATACGACTTTTTCGTCAAGATTGACGTATTTCGCGTATGAACGAATATAGCCACGCATAAACGTCGCCACTTGATCTGACTCGAATTGGTTTTCTTCAATTTGTTGGATCAGAGTAACGCGAAGTTTCAAGCGATCAGAAATCTGCTTTTGCGTTAAACCAAGAGATTCTCGTTTGTTCTTAAGCAGCGTTCCCGCTTCCAAAGCTGGAGCTACGTTTTCTTGCGCTTGTGTATCTTGTTCTGTGTTCATAGAGAGTGAACTTCTAAAGTATTATCGCAGGTTGAGGAGAGCGTTTTCTTATTGTCGTTTAAGCTCAATCTAACAACCCACGTTATGTGGAATTTTTCCTGCTATCTAAATCATCAACCCTTAAAGGCGAACATCATTCATTTATTATGGATGACCTTCTCAGGAAGCTAGTTTATCAAGTAGCCAACCTAAATAGACATATTGATGATCAGTAGCAAGCGAGCACTTAAATTAATTTAAGATTAGTTAATCATAAGCTAATGCCATTACAAGGCAAAAACACTTTAAACAAAATTTACCGTCAGCTCATGGTTTTGTCCAAAATTTGACGAAAAATGTAAGAAAGCGTGGGCAAGAAGTCCAAAAAATCAAAAACTGCACCCCAGAAAAGCAACAAGCCAGAAGTAAGACTTCTGGCTTGTTTAGGTTCTAATCGCGTTTTATAGCGCTTTTACTTCAATCACACCACCGGCAATCAAGTTCGCTTCAGAGGCTGCTTTAAGCATTTTAGTACGCTTGGTTCTATCAATCACATCACCGACTAACTGACCACACGCGGCATCAATATCATCACCACGAGTCTTACGAACGGTTACTGTGTAGTTGTATTCCATCAGCGTTTTTTGGAAGCGATCAATACGAGAGTTGCTTGGCTTCTTATAAGGCGACCCCGGGTAAGGGTTGAATGGAATCAAGTTGATCTTACAAGGCGTCTCTTTCATTAGCTCAGCAAGTTCACGTGCGTGGTCCATATCATCATTCACATGATCCAATAACACGTACTCAACCGTTACTTTACCGCGGTTAGCATTTGAAGATGCAATGTAACGACGAACAGATGCTAGGAAGTCTTGGATATCCCAACGGTCGTTGATCGGCATGATTTGGCTACGTAGTGCATCGTTTGGCGCATGTAGAGAAATAGCCAATGCGACATCGATGTTGTCTGTCATTTGGTCAAGGCCAGAAACAACACCAGAAGTTGATACGGTTACACGACGCTTAGACAGTGCGAAACCTAGATCATCAAGCATGATTTCTAATGATGGCATTAGGTTCTTCATGTTCAATAGAGGCTCGCCCATACCCATCATTACAACGTTAGTAATTGGACGACGACCGGTTTCTTTTTCTAGGCCGATTTCGCGAGATGCGCGCCAGATTTGGCCAACAATCTCTGAAACTTTTAGGTTACGGTTGAAGCCTTGTTGAGCTGTAGAACAGAACTTACATTCAAGTGCACAACCAACCTGTGAAGATACACATAGCGTCGCACGGTCACCATCTGGGATGTATACCGTTTCAACGTCTTGGTCGCCAACGCTCATCGCCCATTTAATTGTGCCATCTGAAGAGTGTTGAGCTTCAGAAACAACAGGTGCAACAATCTCACAGCGACGTTGAAGTTTCTCACGTAACTTTTTGTTGATGTTATTCATTTGTTCGAAGTCATCGACACCGAAGTGATAAATCCACTTCATCACTTGCTCTGCTCGAAACGCTTTCTCATTCAGTTCTTCTGTGAAAAATTTACGAAGACCTTTACGATCAAAATCGAGTAGATTGACTTTAGCTGTGGTCATGATGCCTCTCAATGACGGAACAATAATTAAGGGCGCGAATTGTACAGGCTTTACGCAACTTCAACAAGCATTGTAAAACCCTGTGTTTATTAAGACATTCAAACTTAAGCGATTAAAATTTGAACGATTGTATTTATCGGCCTGAGATTACCCAATTTAAACAAAGATTCCCGATTACACTCCTTCGTCCGCTTTCGGGAATGACGTAAATAATCACCAATTGCTCGATAATATTTACCACGAGATGGTTGCTCCAAAGTTCCCCGTCATTCCAGAACTGAGGAACGAAGTATCTGGAATCTCCAATAACAAAAACAGATTCCCGATTACGCTCCTTCGTCGCTTTCGAGAATGACGACTAAATTGATTATCGAGAGCGTAAAATCCACTTACAAAAAAGGCCTCACCGAGGTGAAGCCTTTAGAATAATTTGCAGTGCCGATTATTGAGCTGGGCGTGGGCAAATTTCAGATTCTGGGAAGAAGAATTCGATTTCACGAGCTGCAGACTCAGGGCTGTCGCTGCCGTGAACTGAGTTGTAACGCATGCTGATTGCGTAGTCAGCACGGATAGTACCGCATGCCGCTTCTTCTGGGTTTGTTTTACCCATAAGTTCACGGTAACGAGCGATAGCGTTTTCGCCTTCAAGCACTTGAACCATGATAGGACCAGAAGTCATAAACTCTTTAAGAGCTGGGAAGAACTCTTTGCCTTCATGTTCAGCGTAGAAGCCACTCGCTTGCTCTTCAGTAAGACGAACCATTTTAGCAGCAATAATTTCTAGGCCTGCTTTTTCGATACGGTGGTAGATTTCACCAACAAGGTTACGCTTAACTGCATCCGGCTTAACAATTGAGAACGTTCTTTCTAGAGCCATAGGGATTCCTTCACTTCATTTTTTTGTTATTAAATACTGAAATTACTGAGATCTTTCGATCTGAGCTTTATGAATGAGCGGCACAAAATACCGCTCACCCTTATTATTATTTTGCTTGGTCGATAAGAAGACGAGCCAGTGTGCGAACGCCCATACCCGTTGCGCCTGCCGCCCACTTGTCACTTGCTGACTTACGGTAAGTACCCGCGCAATCCATATGAATCCAACCTTTTTTGTAATCATCTACAAAGTAAGAAAGGAATGCCGCTGCTGTACTTGCACCCGGTGTGTAATCGCCTGTGCTGATGTTTGAAAGATCAGCAAAGTTTGAAGGCAACATACCACGGTGGAAATCAGCAAGAGGCAGTGGCCATAAGCCTTCTTTCTCTTGGTTTGCCGCTGTTAGCGCTTGGTGAGACAACTCATCATCGAAGCTTAATAGTGCGTGGTAGTCGTTACCTAATGCGTTTTTAGCCGCGCCTGTTAGCGTTGCACAGTCGATGATCAGCTCAGGGCTTTGTGCACTTGCGTACATCAGGCCATCAGCTAGCACTAAGCGACCTTCCGCATCAGTGTTCATGATCTCAACTGTTTTACCGTTTTTGTAGGTAATGATATCGCCAAGCTTCAATGCGCGACCAGAGATCATGTTCTCTGCGCAACATAGAATAAGCTTGATGCGCTTGTTAAGACCGCGTTCAATCGCAAGACCTAAACCACCAGTAATCGTTGCTGCGCCACCCATGTCAGCTTTCATCGCTGTCATGAATTGGCCTGGCTTGATACTGTAACCGCCCGAATCGAACGTAATACCTTTACCGACTAAACAGGCAAATACAGGTGCGTTTTCATCGCCTGTTGGGTTGAAGTCCAGTTGCAGCATTGCTGATGTACGCTCAGAGCCACGACCTACCGCGTAGATGCCTTCCCAACCTTCAGTTAGGAGATCTTTGTCTTTAACGATTTTTGCTTTTACTGTGCCCGCTGGCGCCACTGATTTGATGTATTCAGCAGCCATTGTCGCAAGTTGACGAGGTGCCACTTCTTCAGCCGTTTTGTTGATAATGTCACGCGTCCAATCAGTAGCACGGATGCGAGCTTCTAGCTCAGCTTGGTCGGCTTCTGAAAGTGCATCCCATTCCAATGCATTCTTTTTCTTTGGTCCACGGTAGCCTTGGTAGAAAGCCCAAACGCTTTCTAGATCCCAACCTTCACCACGAAGTGAAACGAATGCGATACCTTGTCCGTCAAGCGTACGACCCGCACGTTGAACTGCGCCTAGATCGTGGCCTTCACCAATGTGAATTGTCGCTCCCGCTTCTGAGAACGATAAAATAGCTCTTGCTCCCCACTGAGGCTGGGCAGCTTCTTGACTTAAAAATACTGACATCTGTGTAGACATGATTTCTCCTTGTCATGAACCACTGTGAGTGTGTGATTCTGATTATTTTTTATTAGCGCACTGATGTTAGCATTATGTAGGAGGAAAATGTCATTTTGATAAAAAAACGGACCATAAGGTCCGCTTTTTTTAGTAAGAATTGTTAACTTGGCTGCGTTTTATATTGGACTGATACCAACCCGCGACCAAATCATTAGACAAGAGGATTAATCCATCTCATCCATCCAGCACAAAATAATAGCCTCTAAGATTTTCTCATTCGAGTGGTTAGGCTCGTCGTCGAACTCTTCAAGGTCTAGCACCCATTGATGCAGATCGGTAAAACGTACCGTTTTAGGATCAGTATCAGGGTACAAATCACATAGCTCAATTGCGATATCTCGCGAATCAATCCACTTCAAGCTCATAACACTTCCTTATATTTATCAGCGACGCTTGGTCACCTTTATGATCTATATTCTAGGCCAGTTTTCTTAGTATGTTTGTCTAAGCAATAACTCTCTCAGTCATCGCTGTATTAGCCATGACTGAGAACAGGTTCTTAATGGTCTTCAGAAGCCAGGTTCAACGTGTACTTTGGAATCTCTACAACAAGATCCGTATCAGCCACTTTAGCTTGGCAACCCAAGCGAGATTCCATCTCTAAGCCCCATGCTTTATCTAGCATGTCGTCTTCTAGATCATCACTCTCTTCTAAAGAATCAAAACCTTCACGAATCACAACGTGACATGTTGTACATGCGCACGATTTCTCACATGCGTGTTCAATACCAATACCGGCCTTCAGTGCAACATCAAGAACCGTCTCACCAGTTTTTGCTTCTAAAACAGCGCCTTCTGGACATAGATCTTCGTGAGGTAAAACAATAATCTTTGGCATGTTTATCTATTCTCTAACTATTAAATATTATCGACTGACTGACCTGACAGTGCAGCACGAATTGATTTATCCATACGACGAGAAGCAAAGTCTTGGCTCGCTTTGTCGGTATTCTTAATTTCTAGTTCAATAGCATCAGCGTTGTCGCCATTACGCACTTCAATCAGTGCTTCAATCGCTTGAACAAGTTGTTGTTTGCCTTGCTCATCAAGTAGCTCGTCACCGTCGGCTTGCATTGCAGCGATAAGGCCTTCGATAACGCGATCCGCTTCTACGCGTTGCTCAGCAAGAGCACGCGCTTGCATGTCTTCTTTTGCAAACGTCATCGAATCTTTCAGCATGCTAGCCACTTCGTTGTCGCTTAGACCGTAAGAAGGCTTAACTTGGATTTCAGCTTGAACGCCAGTGCTCTTCTCCATTGCGGTAACCGATAGCAGGCCATCAGCATCCACTTGGTAAGTAACACGAATATGAGCAGCACCTGCAGTCATCGGCGGGATGCCTTTCAGAGCAAATCGAGCCAGTGAACGACAGTCATCAACCATCTCACGCTCGCCTTGCACGGTGTGTACTGTCATTGCAGTTTGACCGTCTTTGAACGTGGTAAACTCTTGTGCACGAGCAACTGGGATCGTGGTATTACGAGGGATGATCTTTTCGACTAAGCCACCCATGGTTTCGATACCCAGTGACAGAGGGATAACATCCAATAGCAGCATCTCAGAGTCAGGCTTGTTGCCAACTAAGATATCCGCTTGAATCGATGCGCCAATCGCAACCACTTCATCAGGGTTAATACTGGTTAATGGAGTACGACCAAAGAAGCCACCGACCATTTCACGAACAAGTAAGGTACGAGTTGAACCACCTACCATCACGACTTCTAGAACTTCATCCGCGTCAACTTCCGCATCTTTCAGTGCTCGGCGGCACGAAAGCAGCGTTTTCTTAACGAGCGGTTTGATGATCTCTTCGAACTCTTCACGAGTTAAAGAGCCAGACCAACCTAGTGCTTCAACATTAACGCTTTCAGCTTCAGATAAGCCAATCTTCGCTTCTGTTGCTGCGTCTAGAAGAATACGATTCTGTTCTGCTGTTAACTCTGATAAGCCCATTTGTTCTTGGAAATGATCCGCAACTAAATGGTCAAAGTCGTCACCGCCTAATGCAGAGTCACCACCTGTTGCTAAAACTTCGAAGACACCTTTCGATAGGCGTAGGATAGAGATATCAAACGTACCACCACCTAAGTCATAAACAGCAATTACCCCTTCTTTACCTGAATCCAGGCCGTAAGCAATCGCAGCTGCAGTCGGTTCATTAAGAAGACGTAACACGTGAAGACCAGCAAGTTGCGCCGCGTCTTTCGTACCAGCACGCTGTGCATCATCAAAGTAAGCAGGGACGGTAATAACAGCACCAGATAGCTCACCACCGAGTGTTGACTCAGCACGTTGACCGAGTGCACGAAGAATATCTGCAGATACTTGAATTGGGTTCTTATTTCCTTGCGCTGTGTTAATCACAGGCAGGCCATTATCACTTTCTTCAAACTGATATGGCAGAGATGGGTATCGCTGTTGAATATCTGACAGTGAACGACCGATTAATCGCTTAACTGAGATAATGGTATTTTTAGGATCAGTTTGTGCATTTACACGCGCTTCATCACCAGTGGTGTACGACTCTGACTGATAGTGAACAACGGAAGGGAGAATACTGCGACCTTGTTGATCAACAAGCGTGCTTGCCTCACCACTGCGCACTGACGCAACCAATGAGTTTGTTGTACCTAAATCAATACCCACTGCAAGCTTGTGCTGGTGAGGAGCGGCGCTTTGCCCTGGTTCTGCAATCTGAAGTAGTGCCATGGATGTGTCCTTGTTATACGAACTAGCCGATCAAACGATCTTCAACTAACTCGATTTCATTCTTTAATTTTGCAATAAACTTAAGCTTTCTTACTCGGTCTGCAGCTTCTAACCAAGCTTCGCTGTCGAGTTCTTGTTGGATAGCGCTTAATTGTTGTTTATACATTTTGCTAACCTTTCCTTCAAATGCAAACAAAGCATCTTCAGGATCAGAACTGTCGGCGATATCTTCCAGCTCTTCACGCAATTCCATTTGCTCCATCAGGAACATAGGATCTTGCATAGTCTGCTGCTCACCACGAATATCCTCACCATGTTGAACTAACAGGTATTCAGCGCGGCTGACTGGATTTTTCAACACCTGGTACGCATCATTGATTTGCGCAGCTTTTTGCACAGCCAGCAAGCGATCTCGCTCAGAAGCCGTGGCAAATTTATCAGGGTGGAATTGGCGTTGCAGATCTCTAAACTGAGAAGAAAGAAGGCTACCATCCAGTTGAAACTGAAGTGGTAGCCCAAATAATTCGAAATGATTCATGTAACGGTGGTCCTAAGTTTAGGCTCTTTACTTAGAGCCTAATTTTATTCTTCGCTCATTATAAACGCTCAACGATTGAGGCGTTTATACATTGAAGCTCTCACCACAACCACATTCGCCTTTCGCGTTAGGGTTGTTGAATTCAAAACCTTCGTTTAGGCCTTCTTTTACGTAATCAAGCTCAGTACCGTCTAGGTAAACTAGGCTCTTTGGATCAATGATGACCTTAACACCTGAATGCTCGAACACTTCGTCTTCTTCGTTGAGCTCGTCAACGAATTCCAGTACATACGCCATACCCGAACAGCCAGTAGTTTTTACCGCTAAGCGCAACCCGATACCTTTACCTCGGTTATCTAGGAAAGCTTGAACTCGGCTTGCTGCCGTATCTGTCATGGTGATGGCCATACTACAACCTTGTGTTTTATATAAATTGAGAACTCAGGGGGAGCACAAAGGGTGCTCCCAAATATTACTTTTTTGAAGTGATTACGTTGTAGAAACGATTAGTGCTTCTTTTTGTAATCCGCAACCGCTGCTTTGATTGCATCTTCAGCAAGAATTGAACAGTGAACTTTCACTGGTGGCAACTCTAGCTCTTCTGCGATTTCAGAGTTTTTAATAGCAGCTGCTTCATCAATACTTTTACCTTTAACCCACTCAGTGACTAGTGAGCTAGAAGCGATTGCGCTACCGCAACCGTAAGTCTTGAATTTTGCGTCTTCAATAATACCTTCTGCAGATACTTTGATTTGCAGTTTCATTACGTCACCACAAGCTGGTGCGCCAACCATGCCGCTACCTACACTTGGATCTTCTTTATCAAACGAACCTACGTTACGTGGGTTTTCGTAGTGATCAATTACTTTTTCGCTATATGCCATGATAGTTACCTCGAATCCTCTATTTCCGTGAGATTAGTGATGAGCCCACTCAACAGTGTTCAAATCAATCCCTTCTTTATACATATCCCATAGAGGAGACATGTCGCGTAATTTATTTACTGCTACACGGATTTGTGCAATCGCGTAGTCGATTTCTTCTTCCGTAGTGAAACGGCCGAATGAAAAACGTACTGAGCTGTGTGCCAGTTCATCGTTTAAGCCAAGAGCGCGTAAAACGTATGAAGGCTCAAGACTCGCTGATGTACATGCAGAACCTGATGATACCGCTAAGTCTTTTAAAGACATAAGCAGAGATTCACCTTCAACGAAAGCAAAGCTCACGTTTAGGTTATGTGGTACACGTTGATCTAAGTCGCCATTTACCGTTACTGCTTCTAGATCTTGAACCCCTTTCAATAGACGCTCGCGAAGTGCTAGTGCGTGGTCATAATCTTTCTGCATGTCTTGTTTAGCGACAGCAAAAGCTTCACCCATACCCACGATTTGGTGAGTAGCAAGCGTACCAGAACGGAAACCACGTTCGTGACCTCCACCGTGCATCTGTGCTTCAAGACGAATACGTGGCTTACGACGAACGTACAAAGCACCAATGCCTTTAGGGCCGTATGCTTTGTGTGCAGAAAGAGAGATAAGGTCAACTTTCATCTCTTTTACATCTAGTGGGATTTTACCCGCAGACTGAGCCGCATCAACGTGGAAGATGATCTTGCGTGAACGACATAATTCGCCGATTGCAGAGATATCTTGGATTACACCAATCTCGTTGTTTACGTGCATGATAGAAACAAGAACCGTATCTTCACGCATTGCTGCTTGTAGCTTGTCTAAATCAATGATGCCGTTTGCTTCAGGCTCAAGGTAAGTCACCTCAAAACCTTCACGCTCTAGTTGGCGACATGGATCAAGAACCGCTTTATGTTCTGTTTTACACGTGATTACGTGCTTACCTTTCTTCTCGTAAAAGTGCGCTGCACCTTTGATAGCAAGGTTGTCTGACTCTGTAGCACCTGACGTGAAAACAATCTCACGTGGGTCTGCATTTAGTAGATCGGCAATTTGCTCACGAGCATTATCTACTGATTCTTCTGCCTGCCAGCCGTAACGGTGTGAACGAGATGCAGGGTTACCGAAGTTACCGTCCATCGTCATGCACTGAACCATTTTTTCAGCAACACGTGGATCGACTGGGCATGTAGCTGAATAGTCAAAGTAAATAGGCAGTTTCATTTTCTACTCCAATGTAAAAACTGACCGCTAAGAGCGGGCATTAACACCGTGAGGTGCTGCACTAATCGTTGTAGTGCTCGTATTTTTATGTGCAAAACCATTATTAACCGCAAGATCGATATCTTGACGATCAGAAATCTCTAAAACTTCGTTATCTTTCATTAGCTCACCGAGCGTAATGTCATTTAAGAAGCTGCTGATTCGGGAGCTTAAATCACGCCAAAGAGTGTGAGTTAAACAACGACTACCACCTTGGCAATCTGCTCGACCGTGACACTTAGTTGCATCAACTGATTCGTCTACTGCAGCAATTACAGTTCCGACAGCGATGTCGCTCGCTTCAGCACCTAAACGGTAACCACCGCCAGGACCACGAACACTAGCAACTAAGCCAGCTTTACGTAACTTAGAAAATAGCTGTTCTAAGTAAGATAATGAGATGCCCTGTCGCTCTGAAATATCAGCCAGAGGAACTGGGCTTTTTTGCGAATGCAGTGCTACATCTAGCATAGCTGTTACCGCATATCTTCCTTTAGATGTAAGTTTCATATCACACCGAATCCACATTGTTTATGTGGTTGGAATCTTCCCATACCCGACTAAATTGGTCAAGTATTTAGTTGACTATTTTAGTCAGGTATTCACCCTTAGGGTTTGTACGGGTTTTATTTGTCGTTTTTGCTCTTCTCAATTGAAGTCAAAATGCCGCGTAGAGTGTTGATCTCTTGCAACTCTGGACGAGCTCGACTGAACAGACGACGTAGTTTATTCATCACCTGACCTGGCTTATCCTTAGAGATAAATTGGGTATCAATGATCACTTTTTCAAGGTGCTCATAGAACATTTCTAGTTCTTCGTGACGAGGGTACTCATCTTGTTGCTGTGGCTGATATTGGCTAGCGACCATATCAAGGTGAGCTACACGCACTTCGTAGCTCAGAGTCTGCACTGCCATTGCTAGGTTTAGCGAGCTGTATTCAGGGTTAGCTGGGATACATACATGGAAGTGGCACTTCTGAAGCTCATCGTTAGTCAAGCCAGTACGTTCACGGCCGAACACTAATGCGACTGGGTGCTTTTGACCTTCAATCGCAAACTTTTGTCCACACTCACGAGGCTCAAGCATTGGCCATTCAAGCGTACGTGAACGTGCACTCGAACCAACCACCAAACCACAGTCTTTTACGGCTTCGTCTAATGTAGAAACGATGGTCGCGTTTTCTGCGATGTCACCTGCACCCGCAGCCAGTGCTAAGGTCTGCTCGTCAACTTCACATTGAGGGTCTACAAGAACTAATTGACTCAAACCCATCACTTTCATTGCGCGAGCTGCTGATCCGATATTTCCCGAATGAGACGTACCAACCAGAACGACTTTTACATTGTCTAACATGCTATATGACACCACTTTAAAAATAATCGCGAGATATTAACACATAGCAAAGTAAAATGGTCAGACCCTTCGCGTAATGTGAAACCAAGAGTTCAAAAAATAACCACTTCCCTTTTGGTAAAACTTTGGTATACTCGCCGCCGCTTTAAATTGTTCTTTAACATCTTGTGGGAAAAACCATATGCATCCAATGCTAAACATTGCGATACGCGCTGCGCGTAAAGCTGGCAACCATATTGCTAAATCTCTAGAAACAACTGATAAGATCGAATCGTCTCTAAAAGGTAACAACGATTACGTTACTAACATTGCTCAAGAAGCTGAGTACATGATCATTGAGACAATCAAAGCATCTTACCCAGAGCACAGCATTATTTCTGAAGAGAAAGGCCTGACTGAAGGTAAAGACTCTGATGTACAATGGATCGTTGACCCACTGGATGGCACCAACAACTTTGTAAAAGGTTTCCCTCACTTCTCTGTATCTATCGCTGTTCGCATGAACGGTCGTACAGAAGTTGCTTGTGTTTATGACCCAATGCTAAACGAGCTATTCACAGCTCAACGTGGCGCTGGCGCTCAACTTAACAACGCTCGTATGCGTGTTACTCAACTAAAAGACCTTCAAGGTACTGTTCTAGCGACTGGTTTCCCATTCAAGCAAAAACAACACTCTGAATCTTTCATGAAGATCATCTCTGGTCTATTCATCGACTGTGCTGATTTCCGTCGTACAGGTTCTCCTGCTCTTGACCTATGTTACCTAGCAGCTGGCCGTGTTGATGGTTACCTAGAACTTGGCCTTAAGCCATGGGATCTAGCAGCTGGCGATCTAATCGCTCGTGAAGCTGGTGCTATCATGACTGACTTTGCTGGCGGTACTGATTACATGACTTCTGGTAATGTTGTTGCTTCAAGCGCACGTGGTGTTAAGTCTATTCTTAAGCACGTTCGTGAGAACGCTAACGAAGGTATGCTGAAGTAATTCAGACCTTACGTTAACGCTCCCTATTTTAAGGGCGCATAAAAATTCCAAAGCCTCGCTATATAGCTATAGCGAGGCTTTTTTGTATCTGCGATACGAGATACGAGATACGA
>NZ_JBFRPK010000042.1:0-27485 GCF_041471965.1 Vibrio sp. 10N.261.51.A3 | reverse complement strand
GATACGAGATACGAGATACGATCAGGATGTCTCTTAGTGAAATGAAGTTCAACATACTTCAACGCTAAATTGTATTGAGCTTCCCTAGAATACAGACGTAAAAAAACCGCTAGTTGCCTAGCGGTTTTTTTGGTTTAGCGAAACTTATTAAGCCAAGGCCTAAGGCATCTCGTCAAACTCTTCACCTTCTTTGTCCACTTGTGGTGGCATTAGGTGTTCACGCGTAATACCTAACTTCATAGCCAGTGCAGATGCAACGTAGATAGAAGAGTAAGTACCAACCGTAATACCCAATAAAAGTGCAGTCGCGAAGCCGTGGATCATAGCGCCGCCCTGAACGAACAGTGCGATAACTACGAATAACGTGGTACCAGAAGTGATCAATGTACGGCTCAATGTTTGTGTGATTGAGCTGTTCAGTACTTCAGGCGCTTCACCCTTACGCATCTTACGGAAGTTCTCACGAATACGGTCGAATACAACAATGGTATCGTTGAGGGAGTAACCGACGACCGTTAGCAAGGCTGCTACGATGGTAAGGTCGACCTCAATTTGCATTAGAGAGAACACACCCAGAGTGATGATAACGTCGTGCGCCAGTGCTAATACTGCACCCGCAGCCAAACGCCATTCAAATCGCACTGATACGTAGATCAATATACAGATAAGAGAAACTAGGATAGCAAGGCCACCCGCTTCTGTTAATTCGTCACCCACGTTAGGACCAACGAACTCGATACGACGCATTTCAACTTGCTCACCAGTACCATTCTCAATAGCAGAAAGGATTTGGTTACCAAGCGTTTCGCCCGCTACGCCATCACGTGGACGTAAACGAACCATCACATCACGAGCTGAACCGAAGTTCTGTACCGTCGCATCACCAAAGCCTTCGGCTTCTAGTGCACTACGAATATCAGGAAGGTGTGCCGGTTGTTCAAAACCAACTTCAATCAGAGTACCGCCAGTAAAATCTAGACCCCAGTTCAACGATTTCGTTGTTAGGGTGAAGATAGCAGTACCAATCATCAAGATAGAAAAAACAAAGGCAACCTTTGACCAACGCATAAAGTCGATCATTTTGTCTGCTTTTAGAATCTGAAACATATTAATTCCTAGCCTTAGATCGACAGTTTTTTAACGCGTTTGCCGCCATACATCAGGTTCACGATACAACGTGTTCCGATAATAGCTGTAAACATTGAAGTCAAGATACCGATAGACAGCGTTACCGCGAAGCCTTTGATAGCACCCGTACCCACAGCAAATAGAATGATTGCTGTTAGTAGTGTGGTGATGTTGGCATCGGCGATTGTGCTGAATGCGTTCGCGTAACCTTGGTGAATCGCTTGTTGTGGACTGCGTCCATCTCGAAGCTCTTCACGTATACGCTCAAAGATCAGAACGTTCGCATCAACCGCCATACCAACCGTTAATACGATACCGGCAATACCTGGTAGGGTCATGGTAGCCCCCGGAATCATCGACATAACACCGATAATCAACACCAAGTTAGCCATTAGCGCAACGTTCGCAATCAGACCAAAGCTACGGTAGTAAAGCAGCGTAAACAGCATTACAGCAGCCATACCCCAAACCATCGCCATGATACCCATATCGATGTTTTGCTGCCCCATAGATGGACCAATGGTACGTTCTTCTACAATCGAGATAGGCGCAATCAATGCACCAGCACGCAGTAGAAGTGCCAAGTTATGAGCTTCAGCCGTTGAATCGATACCAGTAATACGGAAGTTACGGCCTAGCGCAGATTGAATCGTCGCTTGGTTAATCACTTCTTCGTGCTTACTCAAGATAACTCGACCTTCCGGTGTTTTACGACCGCTGTCTTTGTACTCTGCAAATACCGTTGCCATTAGCTTACCGATATTCTGACGAGAGAATGCAGACATCTTGCTACCACCTTCGCTGTCTAGCGAGATGTTAACTTGAGGACGACCATATTCATCAACACTTGAGCTTGCATCAGTAATACTTGAGCCGCCTAGAATAACGCGCTTCTTAAGTACCACAGGGCGACCATCACGATCTTGCTTGATTTCGCTACCCGCAGGGGCACGACCAGAAGCGGCAGCGGCTAAGTCAGCACTGCTATCCACTTCACGGAACTCAAGCGTCGCGGTAGCACCAAGAATTTCTTTAGCGCGAGCCGTGTCTTGAACACCAGGCAATTCCACTACGATACGGCTAGAGCCTTGACGTTGAACCAAAGGTTCAGCAACACCAAGTTCGTTAACACGGTTACGTAGAATGGTAATGTTTTGCTCTACCGCATAGTTGCGGATTTCTTGAAGACGAGCCTCTGTGAAGCTAGCAACCAAAGAAAAACGACCATTAGATTCAGAATCTACAAACGTCATGTCTTGGTGCTTAGATTGCAGTAGCGATTTCGCTTCAGCAAGCTGCTCGGCGTTACGTAGAATCACTTCAACCGCATCTTTACCAGATGGGCGAATTGCACGGTAACGGATTTTTTCTTCACGAAGTTCGCTACGGAACGCTTCTTCTTGTTGGCCAACCAGCTTTTGCATCGCAGCGTCCATATCCACTTCCATCAAGAAGTGAACACCACCACGTAGGTCAAGACCAAGCTTCATTGGTGCAGCACCAATAGATTCAAGCCAATCAGGAGTTGAAGCAGCTAAGTTTAAAGCAACGATTACGTCTTCATCTAATGCTTCAGTGATGACATCACGAGCACTAATTTGAGAGTCTGTATCGTTAAAGCGAACAAGAATGGAACCGTTTTCTAGAGCAACGGATTTAGTAGAAAGGTTTTCAGCTTCAAGAGCATTGGTGACAGCATCCAGCGTAGACATATCTACAGAGGCGCCGCGCGCCCCTGTAACTTGAACTGCCGGATCTTCACCGTATATATTCGGAAGTGCGTACAACGCAGCGATGGCGATAGTAAACACCACCATCAGGTACTTCCATAACGGGTAACGGTTTAGCACAGCGAGGATCCTCTAGCTGTTTATAGAGATTTCAGAGTACCTTTTGGTAGCACTGCTGTAACGAAGTCTTTCTTGATAACTACTTCGTTGTTTGCATTCAGTTCGATAGCAACGTAGTCGCTGTCTTCTGCAATCTTAGTGATCTTGCCAATTAGGCCGCCGCTTGTAAGAACTTCATCACCTTTGCCCATAGAAGACATAAGGTTCTTGTGCTCTTTAACACGCTTAGCTTGTGGACGGTAGATCATGAAGTAGAAGATCACAGCGAACATACCTAGCATGATAAGCATTTCGAAACCGCCGCCTGCTGGTGCACCTTCTGCTGCTGCGTGAGCTTGAGAAATAAACATTTAAAACATCCTCTATTATATTTTCGTAATTGTTTGTCTAATTGGGTCGCATCCCTTTATTTTCAAGCCCCATCACTCGGAAGAGAGATAGGGCTCGCAAAAAAGAAATACTAAGATTCTTTACCTAGTGGTGGCACTTCACGCCCCATTCTTGCGTAGAACTCTGCAACGAACTCTTCAAAGCGGTCTTCATCGATAGACTGACGAATGTCTGACATTACTCGTTGGTAGAAACGCAGGTTATGAATCGTGTTCAGTCGAGCACCTAGGATTTCGTTACAACGATCCAAATGGTGTAAGTACGACTTGCTGTAGTTCTTACAAGTGTAACAGTCACACTCTGAATCTAGTGGTGTTGTATCGGTTTTATGCTTCGCATTACGGATCTTGATCACACCTTCAGTCACAAACAGGTGGCCGTTACGTGCATTTCGCGTTGGCATTACACAGTCAAACATGTCGATACCGCGACGAACACCTTCAACCAAGTCTTCAGGTTTGCCTACGCCCATTAGGTAACGTGGCTTATCTTCCGGCAGTTGAGGACATGTGTGCTCAAGAATACGGTGCATATCTTCTTTTGGTTCGCCTACTGCTAGGCCACCTACTGCGTAACCGTCGAAACCAATTTCAGTTAAGCCTTTAACGGATACATCACGAAGGTCTTCGTACACGCCACCTTGAACGATACCGAACAGTGAGTTCGGGTTTTCAAGTTTATCGAAGTGGTTACGTGAACGCTCAGCCCAACGAAGAGACATCTCCATTGAGTCTTTTGCTTCTTTGTGTGTCGCAGGGTAAGGCGTACACTCATCGAAGATCATTACGATGTCTGAACCTAAATCTTTTTGGATTTCCATAGACTTCTCAGCGTCCATGAAGATCTTGTCACCGTTTACAGGGTTACGGAAATGAACACCCTCTTCAGTGATTTTACGCATTGCACCTAGGCTGAATACTTGGAAGCCGCCTGAATCTGTCAGGATAGGACCGTGCCAGTTCATGAAATCGTGCAGGTCACCGTGCATTTTCATGATTTCTTGACCAGGACGTAGCCATAGGTGGAATGTGTTACCTAATAGGATTTCAGCACCTGTGTCTTTTACTTCTTCAGGTGTCATACCTTTAACAGTACCGTAAGTACCTACAGGCATGAATGCTGGGGTTTCAACGGTACCGCGTTCAAACTGAAGTTGACCACGACGTGCGCCGCTATTAGTTTTTTTAAGTTCGTATTTTAATTTCACGAAGCCTCCAATATGCCAGAGAAACAATCTGACTGTTAATTCAGAACCTTAGGCCAAACTAAAGTTCAGTCTAGTGGGTTCTATGAGGAGCGGTCGCGTATTCCTTGCGAGAGATTAGACAGACACCCTGCCCGACTCCTAGCTTACTGCTAGCACCCGTAAATTTTTGTATCGCTTAAACCAGCTTAACTTAGCTCGTTTTCTTATTGATGAACATCGCATCGCCGTAGCTGAAGAAACGGTATTCGCTCTTCACGGCGTGATCGTATGCGTTCATCACATTATCGTAGCCAGCAAATGCACTCACCAACATAATCAGTGTTGATTCTGGCAAGTGGAAGTTGGTAATCAAGCAATCCACCAACTGGTATTCATAGCCAGGGAAGATGAAGATTTCTGTATCACCAAAGAAAGGAACGAGCTCGGTGCCTTTCTTCAATGCATCTTGCGCTGCACTTTCTAGTGAGCGTACTGATGTTGTACCAACAGCAATAACACGGCCGCCACGAGCTTTTGCTGCAGCTACGGCGTCAACCACTTCTTGCGGTACTTCAACGTACTCAGCATGCATGTAGTGATCATTGATGTTATCTACTTTTACTGGCTGGAACGTACCAGCACCAACGTGAAGCGTCACGTAAGCAAACTCAACACCTTTTTCTTTCATGTCAGCCATTAGCTTGTCATCAAAGTGAAGGCCTGCTGTTGGCGCTGCAACCGCACCCGGCTTTTCATTATAGACAGTCTGGTAGCGCTCTTTATCTGCATCTTCATCAGGACGATCGATGTAAGGAGGCAGTGGCATGTGACCAACACTGTTAAGAATCTCTAAAACGCTTTGATCGGATGTGAAATGGATTTCGAATAACGCATCGTGACGCGCCACCATTTCAGCTTCATATTCATCGTTCTCACCAAGGAACAACTTAGTACCCGGCTTTGGTGATTTAGAACAACGAACATGCGCAAGAATGCTTTTCTCATCAAGCATACGCTCAACCAGCACTTCAAGCTTACCGCCTGATGCCTTGCGACCAAATACACGAGCTGGAATCACTCGAGTGTTATTGAAAACAACAAGATCGCCTGGCTCAACCAAGTCTAAAACGTCTTTAAACGAACCATCAGCTAGGTTACCGCTGTTGCCATCTAATTTAAGCAGGCGGCTTGCTGTGCGCTCCTCTTGAGGGTAGCGAGCAATGAGTTCATCTGGTAGGTCAAAGTGAAAATCTGAAACTTGCATTTGTCTAGTCTTGTCTTAGTTGATGAGATTTGTGCCGTTGACGAATCATAAATCGTAGTTGCTGGATAATCGTTACGGTAAGTCAATCGTCACCAGAAACACATCGCAAACACGACTAAAAATTTCGCAGTGGGCTAGTATAGGCACACGAGCCGCAATAGCAAGGTTTACAGCACTGGATTATTGTAAAGAGGCGTAAAATAATGCGACTGATTCACCTCCTCAAACTAAAGAATTAGTTGCATAAAACTCACCCAAGAATGCGTCAGATCTCAGTTATTTTTTGGATAAAAAACTATAGTAATAGCAACAAATAAAAAAGAAGGAGGTTCGTATGATCAAGGTTGAAGATATGATGACTCGCAACCCTCATACCCTATTGCGCTCACACTCACTGGCCGATGCTAAGCACATGATGGAAGCGCTTGATATCCGCCATATACCGGTCGTTGATTCCGATAGGCATCTATTAGGTGTCGTCACACAACGAGACGTTCTCGCCGCTCAAGAATCCAGCCTACAAAACATCCCACAAGCTCAATCTTTTACTCTTGCCACTCCCCTCAACGACATCATGCACAAAAGTGTTATGTCGGTAGAGCCACGTGCAGGATTAAAAGAATCGGCTATCTATATGCAGAAACACAAAGTGGGCTGTTTACCTGTCGTAGAAAACCACGAACTAGTAGGCATTATTACAGACAGCGATTTTGTCACGATAGCGATCAATTTGCTGGAGCTGCAAGAAGAAGTCGAGCCAGAAGAAGTGGAAGTAGAGTAACGATCGGAAGTGATATGAAGAGCGGCCAATTCAGCCGCTCAGAGGGATTGTTGTCGAAGCGGATTATTATAGAAGCTCAGATACCACATCCGCTAATTGATGGAATGTCTCACGACGCGAAGAGCTTGGTCGCCAGACAAGGCCAATATCTCGGTAGGCCTGTTGACCAGGAGGATCGATCACAACAAGATTCTGGTTTTCCAATAAACCGTGGTCGATCGCCATCTGAGGAATAAAGGTAGTACCTAAACCATTCGCGACCATTTGAACCAATGTGTGAAGGCTCGTCGCTGTGAACGGATTTATCTTCTCTTTATCCGTTAACTTACAAGCCGACACAGCATGCTCTGTTAAACAGTGCTCGTTCTCCAACAAGAATACAGATTCGTCGGGCAGGTCATCGTATTTAATCGGAACACGAATACCGTCAGCTTGATTGCGACTTATCACCATACGGAAAGGGTCTTGCCCAACAACTTGGCTTTCCATATTGTCGATATCGACAGGCAGAGCCAGAATCAGTACATCTAAGTCTCCATGACGCAGCGCAGCCAATAGGTTGGTTGTTGTGTCTTCACGTAACAATAAATTAAGCTGAGGAAAGCGTTGGTTGGCCTCTTGTACCAAATCACACAGAAGGAATGGCGCAATGGTAGGGATACACCCGACTCTTAGCTGCCCTTGCATCGCGTCTCCATTACATAGATTTCCAAGTTCGACAAGATCTTGCCCTTTCGCCAATAGCTCTCGACCGTGCTTGACCACCAGCTCACCTGCTTGCGTGAAAACCAGCGGGCTCTTTTTATCTTTCTTCTCATAAAGCGGGCAACCAATGAGTTCCTCTAGGTTTTGAATGCCTTTACTTAACGTAGATTGACTGACGAAACAGCGATCAGCGGCATCACTGAAATGACGAGTTTCGTGAAGAGTAACAAGATAGTGAAGTTGCTTAAGACTTGGCCATTTATTCATGAAATTACTTTGTAATATGAGTAGGATAAGTTACGTAAAGGTCATAAGACCTAAGGACAGGACAAAGAATAAGCTTATCGCTTTTTTCGATTAACTTAATCTATTTAATTCGCTTTTTTCTATAGTACCGATTGTACTATAGTTTGTCGCGTAGAAACGGAGCCCAAACAAAGATGTGTTGGGCCAACTAATTTTTTAGGAGATTCCAAAATGGTACTAGTAGGTCGTCAAGCCCCTGACTTTACTGCAGCAGCTGTTCTAGGTAACGGTGAGATCGTTGATAACTTCAACTTCGCAGAATTCACTAAAGGTAAGAAAGCTGTAGTTTTCTTCTACCCACTAGACTTCACTTTCGTTTGTCCTTCAGAGCTAATCGCTTTCGACAACCGTCTAGAAGATTTCCAAGCTAAAGGCGTTGAAGTAATCGGTGTTTCTATCGATTCACAATTCTCTCACAACGCATGGCGTAATACTGCTATCGCTGACGGCGGTATCGGTCAAGTTAAATACCCTCTAATTGCTGACGTTAAGCACGAGATCTGCAAAGCATACGATGTTGAGCACCCAGAAGCAGGCGTTGCTTTCCGTGGTTCTTTCCTAATCGACGCTGACGGTCTTGTACGTCACCAAGTAGTTAACGATCTTCCACTAGGTCGTAACATCGACGAAATGCTACGCATGGTAGACGCACTAAACTTCCACGAGAAGAACGGTGAAGTTTGTCCTGCACAATGGGAAGAAGGTAAATCAGGTATGGACGCATCTCCAAAAGGTGTTGCAGCATTCCTATCTGAGCACGCTGACGACCTAAGCAAGTAATTATCTCTTAAGCCCGAACTCAACGCGGGTTAATGGTTGGAAGACTCTCTATAAAGAGACATAAAGCATAAGCTAATAGCGCAAAGCGCACCGCCAATCAGTTAAGAAGTAAAGTCCTATTAAAAGCCCGAAGTTAACGCTTCGGGCTTTTTGTTTTCTCCCTAGACTGTTTCTTATATACATAATTGAGGTAGTTCTAAACCCAAACTTTACCTCTATTTTCCTCCGCTACAACCTATTCATGTCCGTATCTAGATTGCTATTATTTCATCAGTATCTTTTTGAACGGATAAACAAGATGAACACCGAAATTGAAGTCTGTATCGATAACTTAGAATCTCTTCATAACGCACTATCTGGTGGCGCGAATCGAATTGAGCTTTGCTCTTCATTGGCACTTGGCGGATTAACTCCAAGCTTCGGAATGATGAAGCAAGCGGCAATAATTTCGTCCGTTCCTGTCTACGCTATGATAAGACCAAGACAAGGCGATTTCATTTTCAATAACGACGATATGCTCTGTATGCTTGAAGATATTGAAGCTTGTGCAAATGCAGGATTGGATGGGGTCGTACTTGGTGTGTTAGCGCCGAACGGAAGTATCGATATGCCAAAAATGCAACAACTGGCTGACAAAGCGCACTCGTTAAAGCTTGGGATTACCTTCCACAGAGCCATCGATCAAAGCTCTGATTTCCAAGCAGCATTAGAACAAATCATTACACTTGGATGCGAAAGAGTCCTGACATCAGGGCTTGCTGCTAATGCTGAGCAAGGTATCGATGTATTGGCTGCAATGGTCAAACAAGCCGATGGACGAATTGATATCATGGCGGGGGCTGGCGTTAACGCTGCGAATGCTAAAATGATTCAAAGCGCTACCCAAGTACCTGCTCTTCACCTTTCAGGTAAATCAACAAGACCGAGCCTAATGGAAAACAACTCGAGTGCTCAAATGGGCAATGATGATATTGATGATTATCAGATCCCAGTGACAGATGCGAGTAAGATATCTGATGTGAGAGCCGCCCTCACCGCTTAGGGCAATAATCGCCAGCATAAATCCAGAGAACCTCGCTGACTAATCTAACTGACTGACGTATATTAGATTTAATAGCGCAGAAAATTTTCATGGATAGATATGGCTAAAGACTTATTCAGCTCTCTTGATTTAAACCTGTTACGAAGCAAAACATGTTTGGAAGAAACCAAAATCACGGCTTTCAGGCTGAAATTGGTGTGGCAAGCTATGACGGCACAAAAACGCGCTCAGGCGAAGTTGAAGAGAAGACAACACATGGTTTAAGCCTAGGCGGTGCCTACGTGTACCAAGCGACACCAATGCTTGGACTACGTGCAGGTGTTGATATGAATATCTTTGATCACAATAAAACCTTTGTGCCTTACGACACGACGGTCAATTTCAATCTTGGTGCCATTATTAGCTTTTAAAGGCTCGACCTACTTCAGTGCGTCATCAAGGCTTTGATCGCCTAGGTGACGTACATCTTTACCCTTCACAAAGTAAATAATGTATTCGCAGATATTTTGGCAACGGTCTCCCACTCGCTCAATCGCACGAGCTGACCACATCACCTGTAAAATATTTGGGATGTTCTTAGGATCTTCCATCATATACGTCATTAGCTGACGAATGACTGCCTCGTATTCCGCATCCAACTTATCATCAAGTTTGTGAACTTCTGCCGCAGCATCGACATCCATACGAGCAAACGCATCTAATACTTGGTGAAGCATGGTGATTGCCTGACGACAAAGAGGCTCTAATGAGACATGAAATTTTTGCTCTTTGGTCGAAGGGATCTCGATCGCGCCTTGAGCAATTTTAGAGGCAACATCGCCAATACGTTCTAAGTCGGTAATGGTTTTGATGATCGCCATAATCAAACGCAGATCTTTTGCGGTCGGCTGACGCTTCGCAATAATACGAGTACATGCTTCATCGATTGAAACTTCCATCGCATTCACTTTGTGGTCATCACGAATCACTTTTTTGGCCAATTCAACATCGTCTTTATGAAGCGCCTGCATTGCAAACGAGAGTTGCTGCTCCACTAACCCGCCCATGGTCAATACATGAGTACGGATCGATTCTAACTCGACATTGAATTGCCCTGAAATGTGGCGACCGAAATGCATACTTGCTCCTTGAAAGAAATGAAGAAAGCCATTTTTGTAGAGTGACTTAGCTCTAGATGACACCTTTGGAGAGGTTAGCCATATCTACCAGTAATGTAGTCTTCCGTCTGGTTTTTCAATGGAGACGTAAAAATTGAGTCCGTATCTGAGTACTCGATCAATTTTCCCATATGAATAAAGGCAGTATGGTCACTTACACGCGCGGCTTGTTGCATGTTGTGGGTAACAATCACCACTGTGTATTGCGTTTTGAGATCGTTGATCAACTCTTCAATCGTCAAAGTAGAAATCGGATCGAGTGCCGATGTCGGCTCATCTAACAACAGCACTTCAGGCTCAATCGCAACCGCACGAGCGATAACCAAACGCTGCTGTTGACCGCCAGATAAACCAAAAGCATTCTCATGCAACCGATCTTTCACTTCATCCCATAACGCAGCAGCGCGCAGAGAGCGTTCAACCGCATCATCAAGGTCTCGGCTGTTGCTAACGCCTTGTAGCCTCAAGCCATAAACCACATTCTCATAGATAGATTTAGGAAAAGGGTTTGGACGCTGGAATACCATACCAACACGGCGTCGTAAGGTCGCAACATCCACCTTAGGGTGATAGACGTTCTTGCCATGAAGCTTCACTTTCCCGGAAACCTTACAGCCTTCAACAAGATCGTTCATGCGATTAATGCAGCGCAGCAGAGTCGACTTACCACACCCAGAAGGGCCGATAAACGCCGTCACCTGCCCCTTCGGGATCTGCATCGAGATATCATCAAGTGCTTGGCTCTCTTTATAGTAAAGATTTAGCCCTTCGATCGAGATAGCAATTTGCTCATCCTTCAGATTGTGAACATCAAGTGGTGCTTGGTAACCCAAGGTTTCATTAATCGAGAACATCTAATCTTGTCCTAAGGTTCGGTATTTTTCACGCAAGTTATTACGGATATTGATGGCTGTTAAGTTCAACCCAACAATCACCGTAACCAATAAAAATGAAGTCGCATACACTAAAGGTCGTGCCGCTTCGATATTAGAGGTTTGAAAACCAACATCATAGATATGAAAGCCTAAATGCATGAACTTTCTATCTAAGTGTAAATACGGAAACTGACCATCGACTGGCAAGCTAGATGCCAATTTAACAACACCCACCAGCATAAGTGGTGCAACTTCCCCCGCGGCTCTCGCGATTGCCAAAATTAAACCAGTGATAATCGCTGGGCTTGCCATCGGTAAAACAATGCGCCAAAGCGTCTCAAATTGAGTCGCACCAAGCGCTAATGAACCGTGCCTCACTGCACTAGGAATACGCGTTAAGCCCTCTTCCGTGGTTACGATAACGACTGGAAGCGTCAAGACCGCTAAGGTTAGTGCTGACCAAAGTAGACCCGGCGTACCAAATGTCGGTGCTGGCAATCGCTCTGCATAGAACAACATATCAATCGAGCCACCAATGGTATAAACAAAAAAGCCTAAACCAAAAACGCCATACACAATCGACGGTACACCCGCTAAGTTAATCACGGCGATACGAATCAAACGCGTTAGTGCGTTGTTTTTTGCGTACTCATGAAGATATATCGCAGCGACCACGCCAAGAGGCATCACGACGATCGACATAAGAATAACTAACAGTACCGTGCCGAAAATGGCAGGAAATACACCGCCTTCAGAGTTTGAGTCTCGTGGGTTCTCTGATAAGAACTTCCAAACTTGTTTGCCCCAATGCCCAACCTTTTCTAGGTAAGACATATTATTCGGGTACCAATAATCCAGAATGTGGCTGAGCGAGATCTCGACCAACTCGCCTGTCATATCTTCAACCAGCAAGCTTTCGACATTAAGCTGCGTTCTAAGGTGCTCAAGCTTAACTTCGGCTTCACCTAACTGGCGATTTAAATCCAGTTTAGTTTGAGTATAGGTTGTAAGGTATTCATCGCTCACTGACTCATTGAGTTCAAGCTTACGCTTTTCTAAGCGCAGGTTTTCCAATTGCCAGCTGATATTGCGAATTTCTTGATTCACGACACGCGACGTTTCTTTACGTAGCGCATCAGCGAACGCCAAGCCTTGTTCGAGCTTTTGGTCTATGTTCGAATCAAAGGTGCCAGAAGCGGTTTTAAAACCCACCGGCTTACCAAAGAAATAACCACCTCGACTTCGTTCAATCACAACCCAATCAAGCGGGGTAGTGGGTTCACGTAAGTTAACATCCAGAATAGAAACAAAGTCCGCAGGGTACAGTTCTCTGTTAGCAACTTTGATGCTTAAGCGCTGTATCAGCCCAGTCGACAAATTTTGAGGAGACAAAAGGTCATGGACTTGTGGAACTTGCTCTATCGGGATGTATTTTCGTTCATATAACTGACCAACCAATACATCTTGTTTTGATACGGTTTCGTCAAGATCGACCACTAGCGATAAGTCTTTGGAGTCAACTTGCCATTGATACAAAGGTGCGGGCCAAAAATAGGTTAAGCCCTTCCAACCAATCAGCAGCATTAGGCCAAGAACAGAAAGCATACTGATGCTCACCGCCCCGCCCGTAAGCCAGATCCACGGAGAGCCCGATTTAACCCAAGATAATAATGACTTCAGTTTATTCATCATGATCGACCTTGCTCTTGGCGTGCTGAAATCAAGGAGCTGCAAAGATCAAGAGACACGCTAGTCAAGCCACTAAAAGCCATTGATACACATTGAGGCAAACCTTTAAAACTACAGCGCACGATATTTATCTCTCAGTCTTTGTCTAACCCACTCAGCAACTGAGTTCACCGCGAATGTAAAGATAAACAGCAAGAGTGCAGCCAAGAACAGCAAACGGAAATGAGAACCACCCACTTCTGATTCTGGCAGCTCAACAGCAATCGTTGCCGATAAAGTTCTCATCCCTTCCAAAACATTCCAGTCAAGAATTGGGGTGTTACCTGTCGCCATCAAGACGATCATGGTTTCACCAACTGCTCGCCCTAGGCCCATCATAACCGCAGAAAAGATACCTGGACTCGCCGTCAATAGCACCACATAAATAAGCGTCTGCCACGCCGTCGCACCCAACGCTAATGACCCATCAGACAAATGTTTAGGTACAGAGAAAATAGCATCTTCAGCAATAGTGAAAATCGTTGGGATGACCGCAAAGCCCATAGCAAAACCAACCACTAGCGCATTGCGTTGGTCAAAGTCGATACCATAGCTAGCCAAGAAGGTACGAATATCACCACCAAATAACAAGGCTTCAATGTTGTTTCCACCAGCAAACACCGCAACCACTGTAATCACCAATACCGGAATCAATATCAGAGCATGCCAACCGTTAGAGAAGCGACCCGTTACCCTCTTCGGTAAACAGAACCAAACAAGTCCAGTCAACAGTGTGCTCAGTGGTAATAGCATCATTAATGAGAAGACAGCCGTTAAATGCGTCTCGACGATTGGAGCAAACCAAAGCCCGGCCAAGAACCCGATGATCACGGTCGGAAGAGCTTCCATCAGCTCTATCGAAGGCTTTACGACTCTTCGCATGCGTGGAGACATGAAGTATGCGGTGTAAATCGCTCCGAGCACAGCAACCGGCACGGCAAACATCATCGCAAACAGAGCGGCTTTAATAGTACCGAACGTGATAGGTACTAAACTGAATTTTTCTTCAAAGTCATCGTTCGCCGAGGTTGATTGCCAAACGTATTGCGGCTCAGGGTAACTTTCATACCAGACCTTTTGCCAAAGCGATGAGAATGATATTTGTGGGTATTCATTATCGACCTTAGCCACACTGATGGTGCCATCAATCAGCGTCGCCAGATGCAGTTCATTGGCAGACATAGCCGCTAATTGTGGTGATTTATCAAATGCACGCTCGAACAGCGACAGCTTTTCACTGGTCGTATAGTGGCTTTGTAATGTGCCGTTCTTATAGAAGCTATAAAAACCCTTTCTATAAGTATCAGGAAGAATAAATTGCACTTGTTCAGCAAGTTGGAAGTCTCGAATATGGGTCAGGCTACGCTTTTCATCTTTGAGTACATCGAACCATTGAGAAACCTGTCCGTCCTCATGCGTAACCAACAACGAGTATGCGCCAGACAATAAATCGATGTTTTTCACGGAATGCTTCGCATCATTTAAGCTAAGATCAATCACTTCACGAACATCAAAACCGTTATCTGATAGTTTCAAAACAACCAAATCCGATTGTGCTCGTAGGTATAAGGTTTGCCCATCAGGTGTGACAAGCAGTTGCTGCTGCAAGCCCAACTTATCCGATAGCCATTGGCTCTTCTGAAAAACATACTGACCAGTAAGGTCACTCTGATACCACTTAACCAAGACTCGTTGGTCACTTAACTGCGCGGCAACCGTAATCCCACGTCCATTCTTAGAGAACGCGAATTTGTCGATCGTCGCCCCATTTGAGGGTTCATCATTTAAAAATGGTTCTGGGAGATCGATTTGCTCAATTTTAGGATCGGCTTCACTGCCCTTTTGCAGCACAGGCGCACTATACTCAGGATAGAAAAAAGTAAGGTTGCTTGCACTATCGGCAAAGGCAAACCAGTTTTCTGATGGGGTATTTCGAGAGAAGGCAACAGGATTGGCTAAAACATTTCGCTCAAAGTAAGAGTGTGTATTTTGAGACTCTAAATCCCAAAACTGCACCAAGCCAGATTTTTCGATAGTAAATGCATGCTGACCGTATTCATCAACAGATAAGGCGATAGGCTTTTCTACAGCAACGGGCTTTACGGCTTGGTCTGTCTCTAAACCAGTATCAGAAAACACCGGTAAAATGACCATCGCCAAGTAAACAAAGATCAATACCAGAGCAGCTAGAACACTGACGGCACCACATGTCACTGAAAAACGGACGAGACGATCTTTCAACCATCTTTTTTTGTCGCGCTCTTTCAATGAAAATTGGGCTGAAGCCATCTGTTTATCTACCTTTTTTTAGCTACTGACATAATATGTACGTTAGATGACAATTATATTACAAGTTACGTTAAACAACTGAAACTAATAACAAGTTTGTTAGCCATATTTCTTAAAGTAAGATCATAGATTTTGTGAATTTTGCCATTCTAATTTAAAGTAATCAGCTCTATAGCCAGTACTCAAGGATTCTCATCTCGATGGAAAAAGACTATGTCACAAAAGAACTTAGCTGGTTATCCTTCAACGAAAGAGTGCTCCAAGAAGCGGCAGATAAGTCAGTCCCCTTAATCGAAAGAGTTCGTTTTTTAGGTATTTACTCGAAAAACCTCGATGAGTTTTACAAAGTCCGATTTGCTGATGTGAAGCGAAAGATCTTACTTCAAGATCCACAGCTAACCTCCAACTCGCCGAAAAGCCTACTGACTAAAATGCAGAGCAAAGCAAGCAAGCTCGATGCTCAATTCCATGAACTGTATAACGACTTGCTATTGGAATTGGTACGCAATCGTATTTTTCTGGTCAACGAACAACAAATCAGCGAAGAACAAAGTGGCTGGATAAAAAAGTACTTTAAGAAAAAAGTGCTGCCACACTTAACTCCGATTCTCTTGAACGAAGATAGCCAGTTACTTAATATTCTCAAAGATGAACAAAGTTACTTAGCCATCGACATCGAGCGTGATGCATCATCTCAATATGTCTTACTCGAAATCCCATCAGAAGCACTCCCTCGATTTGTTAAGTTACCGGAAACTTCGGGTTCGCAGCGTACAACTTTGATCTTGTTAGATAATATAGTTCGATTTTGTTTGGATGACTTACTTAAAGGATTCTTTGAGTATGACTCATTGCGTTGTTTTGCGATAAAAATGACACGTGATGCCGATTATGATCTGCAAGAGGACAATGAAAATAACCTATTAGAATCGATGTCTTTAGGTTTAGAACAGCGCTTAACGGCACTGCCGATACGTCTGATCTATGAATCTGAAATGCCAACTGAAATGCTCAACTTCTTACAAGTCAGACTTAAACTGTCTGACTATGACAGTGTCATCGCAGGTGGTCGCTATCATAACTTCAAACATTTCTCTGAGTTCCCAAGCCTTAACCGACGTGATTTAGTTAATCGTCCTCTACCCGCGATTAAGTGCGCGCATTTCAGCCATTACCCAAACTATTTTGAAGCGATCAAAGCTCGTGACATCTTGTTGCATTACCCTTATCACACCTTTAATCACATTACTGAACTTGTGAGGCAGGCTTCCTTTGACCCGAAGGTAACCGCCATAAAAATAAACGTTTACCGTGTTGCAGAAGGCTCCAAACTCCTTAGCTCAATCATCGATGCGGCACACAATGGAAAAAAGGTCACAGTAGTTGTCGAACTGCAAGCTCGCTTTGATGAACAGGCCAATATTCAGTGGACAAAGAAACTTCAAGAAGCCGGTATAAAAGTCATCCATGGCATCCCAAGTTTGAAAGTCCACTCCAAACTGCTGCTCATTAAACGGAAAGAAGGCAAGCATACGGCGCATTATGCCCATATTGGCACCGGTAACTTTCATGAAGTAACAGCGCGCGTGTATACCGATTTTTCTCTGCTCACTGAGAATGAAGATTTGACCCAAGAGGTGAGACAAGTCTTTAAGTATATTGAAAACCCTTATCAAAAATCACAGTTCAAACAACTGATTGTGTCACCGAAGAATACAAGAAAACGTCTGTATCAGTTGATAGATAATGAAATACAAAACGCGATGGAGAACAAGCCTGCAAGCATCACTCTAAAACTCAACAATTTGGTCGACCGAGAGATCATTGAGAAGCTCTATCAGGCCAGCCAAGTCAATGTAAAAGTGAGAATGGTCATTCGTGGCATGTGCTCTCTTGTCCCTGGCATACCCAACATCAGTGACCATATTGAGATTGTCAGTGTGGTCGATCGTTTTCTTGAACACCCAAGAGTGATGATCTTTGGTAACGCTGGAAAGCCGAAAGTCTATATATCTTCAGCTGACTGGATGATGCGAAACTTCGATCATCGGATCGAAGTCGCCACTCCAATTTTAGATCCAAAGATCAAGCAAACCATTATCGATATCACCGAATTTCATTTCGATGACAGCAACAAAGCTCGAGTGCTAGACCAAGCGATGAGCAACCCTTACATAGAAGCACCAGCAAACCAACTCGAATACCCGACGTCACAACTCTCCACTTACCACTATATTAAACGTATGGAGAAACTTGCTCGCAAGAAGTACAAACAAGAGAAGAAATCATGCCGCTAATTGATAACAAACATTCTCGATGTATTGCCGCTATCGACTTGGGTTCGAACAGCTTTCACATGGTGGTTGCCCGAGTATTCGATCAACACCTGCAATTAGTCAGCAGACACAAACAGAAAGTGAGATTAGGTGATGGATTGGATGAACGTAACGTCCTATCTGAAAGCGCTATCGAGCGAGGCCTAGAATGCCTCAAGGTGTTCGCAGAACGACTGGCGGATTTTGAGCTTGATGATGTCAGAGTTGTTGCGACTCATACCCTAAGAAAAGCCAAAAACGCTAAAGACTTCTTAGAGCAAGCCAAGCCACTGTTTCCTTTTCCAATAGAGATCATTTCCGGTCAAGAAGAAGCTCGAATAATCTATAACGGAGCAGAACACACTCAAACCGCTTCTGAATCTAAGTTGGTTATTGATATCGGTGGAGGGAGTACGGAACTCGTCGCCGGACAAGGCTTTACTCCTCTAATTATGCGCAGTTTACCGATGGGATGCGTCAACTTCACTCAACGTTTCTTTGCTGACGAAGGGCTAACTTCACGACACTTCTCAGATGCTTATACCGCAGCTACTCGTCTATTGATGCCATTGATTGAAGAATACACAAAAGCCCCTTGGGAAATCGCTTTTGGCTCATCTGGTACCACGAAATCAATAAAAGAAGTACTCATTGGCTTAGGGTTCACCGATGGTCTCATTACGCCCCAACGTCTGTCCTATTTAAAGAATCACTTATGTGAGTTTTCATCATCCAACACCGTAAATCTTTCAGGCTTAAGTGATGAGAGAAAGCCTGTGTTTGCTGCAGGCGTCACCATTCTTTCAGCAGCTATGGATACGCTAGACATCAAGGAGTTACATTTTTCTGATGGTGCCCTGAGAGAAGGCGTTCTTTATGACATGGAGGATAGGTTTAAAGATATTGATATTCGAACAAGAACTGCCGAAACGCTCGTCTCTCGATACCATGTAGACGTAACTCATGGCGAGAAAGTGAAAGTGCTCGCTCTTTCATTGCTGAAACAAGTACAGCCTCAAGTGACAACTGCGGTCACTAATGAGCTGTATGATCTGCTTGGTTGGGCTGCAGTACTTCATGAGGTAGGACAAAGCATTGCATTCCAAGGCTATCACCGCCATTCGGCTTATCTGCTTAAGCATACGACAATGCCAGGCTTTAATACTGAGCAACAACGCCTTATATCAGCATTGGTTCGCTATCAAAGAAAAGCGCTCAAACTACAAGATTTGCCGGAACTTTCTCTGTTTACTCAGCAACAAGTCACCCTGCTGATTCGTATATTGAGACTCGCTATCTTACTCAACCGTCAGCGAAATCAAGCACTGGCCCCAGACGTGACTCTAACGATTGAACAACAGGATAACTGGGAATTGAAAGGAACTAACAGCGATTGGTTGGCCCAAAACCAACTGCTTGATTATGAGCTCAGAGAAGAGCAACAACGTTGGCAAAATGCAGGATGGTCGTTAAAGCTAAAATAACGAACAGTCAAAATTAAAACAGCCTGCGACGCGCAAGCTGTTCATACGTTTCTTATCTAAGTTTATCGCAGCCTGAATTAGAGCCCGACTTTTGCCAACTCTTGCTCTGCGAACTCAGACGGTATTGCTAAATAGCCATCTTTCTCTACAAGTTCTTGTCCTTGCTTTGAGAACACAAAAGTGAGGAACTCTCTTTCAACGGGAGAAAGCGGTTTATCTGGGTGTTTGTTCACGTATACGTAAAGAAAGCGTGATAGAGGGTAATCACCGCTCAAGATATTCGCTCGAGTCGGCTCTACATAATCAGAACCATGCTCAGCAATAGGAATTAACTTAACGCCAGCGACACGATAGCCAATACCTGAGTAGCCAATCCCACTGATGGATGAAGCGACCGACTGAACGACTGAAGCCGAACCAGGTTGCTCATTCACACGATTTTTAAAGTCACCGCCGCACAGTGCATTCTGTTTGAAGTATCCATAAGTCCCCGATACAGAATTGCGACCGAACAATTGGAATCGATGTTTCGCCCATGGCTGATCGATTCCGAGATCTTGCCAGTTATTGAGGGGCCTTGTTGCTCCGCAGCGTAATGTCTCAGAAAAAATGCCATCAATCTGACGAAAGTTAAGCCCCTCAATAGGGTTATCACGATGCACAAAAAGCCCAATCGCATCGATAGCAACTCGCAGTGCTGTTGGCTTATATCCATGCTCCCTTTCAAATGCTTCAATTTCTCGCAGGCGCATCGGACGACTCATTGGCCCTAGATGTGCAGTCCCTTCGGTTAAGGCTGGAGGAGCAGTAGAAGAACCCGATGCTTGGACTTGAGCGTTAACATTTGGGTAGTAGGACTTGAACTCTTCCACCCATAACGTCGTCATACCCGCTAAGGTATCCGAACCGACCGATAATAAGCTCCCAGAAATTCCCGGAACCTTAGAATAATCAGGAAGAGAATCGACACCCTGTTCGGCATGCACAGGGTTAACTAAAGCAAACGCTAATAATGAGCTGACTGGAAAATGCATCCTGCGTATCGAACAACTCATGATACGGTCAGTCGATTTGGTAAAGTAAAATGGAAACGACTGCCGACGCCCACTTCACTTTGAATTTCGAGATGTGAATCGTGGTGGCTAAGCGCATGCTTTACAATCGCTAATCCAAGACCACTACCACCGGTATCACGAGAGCGGGCTTTATCTACACGATAGAAGCGCTCTGTGAGTCGATGTAAGTGTTGAGGCTCAATACCATCACCAGTATCTGACACATCTAAGCACGCGCCTTGGCTGGTTTGATACCAACGCACTTTGACCGTTGCACCTGCGGGTGTGTATTTAACCGCGTTATAAACCAAATTCGATATCGCACTTCTCAATTGGTCTTCATCGGCAAGAACTCGTAGGCTCTTATCGATATCAAACTCAAGCTTATGTTCGCGCTCACCGCTAAGGCTCGCCGCTTCTTTCTCAAGAACCTCAAGCATCGCCGGAACGTTGACCACTTCATCCAACTCATGCATTGGCGCCGCTTCAATTTTCGAAAGCGTGAGTAGTTGATTAACCAAACTGTTCATTCGATTGAGCTGCTCAGTCATTACGCCATGCGCCTTGGTCCACATTGGGCCAACGATCATGTCTGGATCTTCGGTCATTTCAAGGTAACCTTGAAGGACGGTCATCGGCGTACGCAATTCATGAGAAACGTTAGCGAAGAAGTTACGGCGCATGCCTTCTAACTGCTTAAGCTGGGTCACATCACGTACCACCATCAGGTGTTCACCCTCGGTATACGGCACAATACGCAGCTCGAGCATACGCTCCACATTCAATGGAGAAGGCATCTCTAATGGCTCAGAGAAATCTTGCTTATTAAGGTACTTAATAAAATCTGGAGTACGAATCAAATTCGAGATCGGTTGACCTGAATCATCTGGCCAACGAAAGCCCAGCAAATACTGAGCTAGCTTGTTACACCAAACGATATTGCCTTCACCGCGAAATACCACAACGGCATCGGGAAGCGATTCTGCACCGTTACGGAAACGGCGGATAAGGTTAGTCAGTTCTTTGCGTTTGCGACGCTGTCTCTGCTGCATACGATAAATACCGTTAAACAGAGATTCCCAGTTCCCAGAGCCTGAAGGTGGAGTTAGACGCTTCTCATCCCACAGCCATGCGGACAAACGCATTTGGTTGTGTAGATGCCAGCCGAGCTGCAATACCGTAGCAGCCAGCAGCAACCAAGGTAGGTAACCGAATATCCATCCGACTAAAACCCATGGTGCGTAAAAAAAAGCCAGCTCCCAAGCCAGCTTTTTCCAGGTTAACTTTTCAACCATTCAGGACTCCGTAAACTGGGCAGCGAAGCCACATTAAGCCTTTGTAGAAAAACGGTAGCCAGCGCCACGAACCGTTTGGATTAGCTTATCGTGACCTGCAGACTCAAGCGCTTTACGCAGGCGTCGAATATGTACATCAACCGTTCGGTCTTCAACGTAAACATTGGTACCCCAAACGTTGTTAAGCAGCTGCTCTCGGCTGTACACACGCTCTTGGTGAGTCATAAAGAAATGCAGCATTTTGAATTCTGTTGGTCCCATATCAACTGGACCTTCGCTTGCGGTAACACGATGAGATACTGGGTCTAGCTTAAGACCTTGTACATCAATCACATCTTCTAGTGCAGTAGGCGTTACACGGCGGATAACCGCTTTCAGGCGAGCAACGAGCTCTTTGGGTGAAAATGGCTTGGTGATGTAATCATCAGCACCCACTTCTAAACCACGCACCTTATCTTCTTCTTCGCCACGAGCCGTTAGCATCACCACTGGGATGTTGCGAGTTAACTCTTCACGCTTCATGTGCTTGATAAAGTTTATCCCGCTACCACCAGGTAGCATCCAATCTAGTAATACTAGATCTGGGAAAGGTTCACATAGCTTGTTTACCGCTGTATCGTAATCTTCAGCCTCTACTGCTTGGTAGCCTTTTTGTTCAAGTACGAAGCACAGCATCTCACGAATAGGTGCTTCATCTTCAACGACCAGAATCCTTCTCGACATAATTGAATAGCCTTTGTATTTAATCAACGCATTGCATTATCTGAGTTAATTATGACACTTTTGTGACCTTTGAAAACAAATTTTCATATAACTGTCTCAAACATTTCACTTTATAACTTTTGATACAGAGCTAGGGACAAATCGAATTAGATCTCATATCATGAAGCACTTCTAAAAAGGTATGAGAAAAATTTATGTGGTTTAAAAATTGCCTAGTCTATCGCTTCAACCGTGATATTGATTTCAACGCAGATCAGCTAGAGAAACAACTTGAAGAATTCCGCTTTACTCCTTGTGGTAGCCAAGACAAACAGAAGTTTGGTTGGGTACACGCAATGGGTAGACATGGCGATATGATGACGCACGTATCAGAAAACCGCATTCTTATCTGTGCAAAGAAAGAAGAGAAAATGCTACCCGCTTCTGTGATCAAAGAATCATTGAACGCAAAAGTAGAAACGCTTGAGGCAGAGTCTGGTACCCCTCTGAAAAAGAAAGAGAAAGACAGCCTAAAAGAAGACATCATCATTGATCTACTTCCTCGAGCATTCAGCCGCAGCAACTTCACTTACGCGCTGATCATGCCAAAAGAAGGTTTCATTGTGGTTGATGCGAGCAGCTACAAAAAAGCAGAAGATGTATTAGCATTGCTACGTAAGACAATGGGTAGCCTGCCAGTAGTGCCAGCTATCCCAGAGCAAGCGATCGAAACGACTCTTACAGAATGGGTGAAATCAGGTGATACGCCACAAGGCATCACTATGCTTGATGAAGCAGAACTAAAATCTATTCAAGAAGACGGCGGTATTGTTCGAGTTAAGAAACAAGAACTAGAAGCTGATGAGATTAAAAACCACATCGAAGCCAATAAGATGGTGACGAAACTTCTTATCAACTGGCAAGACCGTATTGAATTCATTCTTGCAGAAGATGGCAGCATCAAACGCCTAAAATTCAGTGATGAGCTCAAAGACGAAAACGACGATATTCCTCGTGAAGATCAAGCTGCGCGTTTTGATGCGGACTTCTCTCTACTTTGTGGTGAGTTCAGTGTTTTCCTTCCAAACCTATTTGAATCATTAGGCGGGTTAACTCAACCTAACGCTTAATCAGTCAAACTATAGGCTCAGGTGCTAACGGTATCTGAGCTTATTTCTCACTAAGTTCTCACTTATATCTGCCTCTAGGCCCTCTTGTTAATGTCATTGCTATCTTTAGGGCTATCAACCAAACTCATTTTAGCGTAAAATTTGCGCCCCTTTGATATCACTTGGTGATATCAACCTGACTTGAGATCAGATTAGAGAACGAAGCAATGACTACACAAAAACCATTTGTACCTGAACTATTATCACCGGCAGGAAGCCTCAAAAACATGCGTTACGCATTCGCCTACGGCGCAGATGCAGTATACGCAGGCCAGCCACGTTACAGCCTTCGTGTTCGTAACAACGAGTTCAATCACGAAAACCTACAAATCGGTATCGATGAAGCTCATGCTCAAGGCAAAAAGTTATATGTTGTATGTAACATTCAGCCGCACAACTCTAAATTAAAAACATTCATTCGCGACCTCAAACCAGTTGTAGACATGGGCCCTGACGCGCTTATCATGTCAGATCCTGGTCTTATCATGATGGTTCGTGAAGCATTCCCTGAAATGCCAATCCATCTTTCTGTTCAAGCAAACGCAGTAAACTGGGCGACCGTTAAGTTCTGGTCAACTCAAGGCGTTGAGCGTGTGATCTTATCTCGTGAGCTATCGCTTGAAGAGATCGAAGAGATTCGCGAACACTGCCCAGAAACAGAGCTAGAGATCTTTGTTCACGGAGCTCTTTGCATGGCTTACTCAGGCCGTTGTCTGCTTTCTGGTTACATGAACAAGCGCGATCCAAACCAAGGTACTTGCACCAACGCTTGCCGCTGGGAATACAAAACAGAAGCAGCGAAAGAAGACGAAAACGGTCAGATCGTTGAAGCAAACCCTACTGGTGTTGCTATTCAAGAAGTAGAAACGCAAGACATTGAAGTTCAAGATGAGCGTCCAGACAACACACTAGGCCTTGGTAAACCAACAGACGAAGTGGTTCTGCTTTCTGAATCACACAAGCCAGAAGAGAAAATGGCAGCGTTTGAAGATGAGCATGGTACTTACATCATGAACTCAAAAGACCTTCGTGCAATCCAACACGTTGAGCGCCTAACGAAGATGGGTGTTCACTCTCTGAAGATTGAAGGTCGTACTAAGTCTTTCTACTACTGTGCACGTACTGCTCAGGTTTACCGTAAAGCTATTGACGATGCAGTGGCAGGCAAACCATTCGATGAAAGCCTAATGGGTACACTAGAGAGCCTAGCTCACCGTGGTTACACTGAAGGCTTCTTACGTCGCCATACACACGATACATACCAAAACTACGAGTACGGTTACTCTATCTCTGACACTCAACAGTTTGTCGGTGAGTTCACAGGTAAGCGCCGTGGTGACCTAGCGGAAGTAGAAGTGAAGAACAAGTTCCTAGTAGGCGACAGCTTAGAAATGATGACACCGAAAGGTAACGTTGTTTTCAAACTAGAAGTTATGGAAAACCGCAAATCTGAAGCGGTCGACGATGCGAAAGGTAACGGTCACTTTGTATTTATTCCTGTACCAGCAGATCTAGATCTAGAGTACGGCTTGCTGATGCGTAACTTGAGCGAAGGCCAAGATACACGTAACGCATCAGGCAAATAATTTTTACTTAAGCGACTTACTTGAGAAGAAAATAATGGCTCTGTTAATTACTGACAAGTGCATAAACTGCGATATGTGTGATCCTGAATGCCCAAATGGTGCAATCACTATGGGCGACAGCATCTTCGAGATCGATCCTGATTTATGTACAGAGTGTAAAGGTCACTATGAAAAGCCAACATGCCAGTCAGTGTGTCCGATTACAAAATGCATCATCACTGACCCAAACCATATTGAAACTGATGACGAGCTACTTGAGAAGTTTGTTATCATTCAAGGCTTGACCTAAAAGAAGAAAGGTTCAACTTAACCATAAGTTGAACCTTTTTTTTCATCCTGATTTTCCGATTGGATAAATATTGCAGAAGAGCTCTTTTTCAAATTGATATTCGAGTCGTTCTCGCCAGTTTATTGATTGAGCTATAGGAACAAGATAAAAGTTTTCCCTGCTGGTATCGGTCACAAATGCCATTCCATACTGCATCAATTCATAGTGAACATCATTTACGAAACTAGGGTCTAAACGTTGTCTGCCTGTTAGCTGATTGATGTCATCTCTTGAAATTGAAATACCCGAGCTTTCAGCGTTGAACCTATGTCTTAACCATTCTGAAAATTCCTTCGCACAAATCATAGTCATAGTCTTATCCTTGAATTATCTATCGACGGGTATCAGACTCTGATTTCGCATACTGCATATAAGCCGCATCTTTCACCCCAAAACACTCAATCCCTGACCAAACCTTGTCAAATTCGCCATCGCCCTTGCTGATACCGTTATTGCTTTTATTAATATCAAACGATGTTCTTAATCTCGTGTTTATAAACTCTAGACAAAAGTGTGATATTTCTCCAGTTTTAGAGTCGAAAAAACCAGTGGCAGTACCACTGTAAAAAGCCTCGATAAACAGGATTACTTCTTAGATATCAAGGCCAAACATTGACTTGGCATCACTTTAACTTTTTTCTTTTTCTTAGTTTTCGCTACTTTTTTAGGAGGTGGAACTGGAACAGTCTGTGGAGCCCAACTTGCAAGTTCATATCCGCAACCATCACCTTTAGGAGTGCTCGCTTGAGCTATGCAGTTTGAACTGCCTTCAGGACACTTTAAACGAACGTGGAAGTGGGAGTGGTGTCCCCACCAAGGTCTTATTTTGCCTAACCAAGCTCTATCATTAGCGTCAGAGTTTTCTTGTTCACAAAGGGTTTGCTTGATCACTGGATGAACAAAAATACGCACCACTTTTTCATCTTTCGCCGCATAACGAATAACTTGAAAATGATCATCGGTCCAATTCGATTCACGCAATTTGTAGTTGGTAAGATCCACAACGCTCACAGGTTTAGGCACAGCTAATTCGTTCTCTGACAACCTCTTACTGGTTAACCTTAGCCATATATCAATATCTAACCCTGTTTGATGACTTGAATGACCTGAAGAAAAGCGCCCTCCTCTGGGAAGAGAAATATCACCGATCAATAAATTAGTATTGAGCTTCTCGCTGGTCGTGACTCCTAACCTCTCAATAAACTTTATAGCTTCTGTATGGCCATAGTAGCGCTCTCTTTGGGGGCGAATAATCTGATACCCCAAACCATTAATAGGCAAGGCCTGCGCGCCGTCTAGACAGCCATTAGCATAGCTTCCAATTGATGAGGGTGAGTTTTTAGTAGGGTGACTCTCTTTCTCCCACGAAGTTGCTGATAGAGAAAATGAACAAAAGAATACAACCAGTGCAAAAAAGAACCTCATAATAATCCCAAATTACTGACGCTTACTCATTATATTAGTCGCCATTTAGGATTAGGTGCATATCGTATTTAAATTTTTGGTGGTAGCCAGTGAATTAGACGGGTTAAAGCAATAAAACGGGAAAACAGAGAAATTTCGCTATAGATGAATTATGAAGCGCAATGGGCTATTTATACCAAGCTATCTCACAATTTATCAAACTCCAGAAAGCAAAAGGCCCCAGCATTTCTGCTGAGGCTTAGTATATGGAAAGATTGGAGGTTTAGACTCCCAACACGCGCTGTTTTAGTAAGTCGGAGAATCCGCTGTTTTGCTAATTGCGTATGTATATTAGATTCAGAAAGCAAAAAGGCTCTAGCATTTCTGCTAGAGCCTTAAATATGGCAGGGGTGGAGAGATTCGAACTCCCAACACGCGGATTTGGAATCCGCTGCTCTGCCAATTGGAGCTACACCCCTATTTTCAGTTTTAAAGAGCTGAAACTCTGAATAAGTGGCGGAGTGGACGGGACTCGAACCCGCGACCCCCGGCGTGACAGGCCGGTATTCTAACCAACTGAACTACCACTCCGCAGTGGAATACTTGTCGTCGCTGACAAGTGTTCAAACTTTTTGTCTTCACTTTTTAAAAAGTGAAAATAAATTT
>NZ_JBFRPK010000041.1:36213-37406 GCF_041471965.1 Vibrio sp. 10N.261.51.A3 | reverse complement strand
CCGATTTTATGCAGGCTATGATTGCAGCAAGCGCACTGCTTTTCATGGTCGTCTACATCAAGTTCGATAACCTCACGAGGCAAGGTCTTAGGCAGAGGTTTACGTTTACCGCGCTTTTTCGTTGTGGTCGTGGTTGTCACCTCAACCTCGTCTTCTTTAACGGCTTCACATTCCGCTTCGTTGAAGAGGTCACCTTGTGATTCATCGTAAGGCTTTAATACCTCCGAGCGTTTCGCGAACTGACGGTCGAAGGCGAGTTTGAGTTGTTCAAGCAGCGATTGGCGCTCTTGTTTCCACTCATTTCTCTCCGACATCAGAGCAGCTACCATCGCTTGTAGCTCGGCAACATCTTGGCTTTCTGGGTTGATATTTGGCGTCTTTTTCATAGCATTGATTATACTAAAATCGTGCCGTTAACGCTTGGAGAATAAGGCTTTATTCTCGATTAACTCATTGTAAAATCGTTTATTTTGATGGGTTCGTGGCCGATAATTGTGAAGCCTGAAAGCAGTCTATCAAGCTCAAATTGAGTGAGGGTAAACACCTGATTTTTCTCTTTTGAAGGCCACTTATACTTGGCTTTTTCAAGGCGTTTATACCAGAGGGCGAAGCCTGTTTTATCCCAGTACAACACTTTAATCTTATCGCGCTGTTTATTGGTAAACAGGAACAGCGCACCGCTGCCAAGAGGCAAGTCAGTATCATTTTCGATAATCGCTGCAAGGCCGTTGATGGACTTTCTAAAATCGACGCTTTCACGATAAAGGTAAATGTCTGGAGCGCTGAGCATACCTTTCATGACAAAGCTCCAATGAGTTCAGCAAGATAGGTGGCTGGCGTGCCTTGAGGAATGCTCAGCTCCACATCATTGATGAGAAGTGTCATGTTCGCCGTAGCTATCTGGGCCTGATACTTGGTTGTCTTTTCAACGATTTCGGCTCTAACAAATCCGACAGATTCCGATTGGTTTGCTGTTTGGAGTTGACGCCGTTTGGCAAAGAACGTGGATAAACTCAGTCCATGCTCTTCACAAAAAGCGCGTTGGGTAACACTGCTGCTTTCATATTGCTCAAACAGTGATTGCCATTCTAGGTCGGTGCGTCGTTTTACCATTTCAACTCTCCTTTGGGTTGGAGAGATGATCTTATTCTTCGTGCTGAAAGATTAGAATGCGGTGTTCATGACACGCTTAC
>NZ_JBFRPK010000041.1:0-35600 GCF_041471965.1 Vibrio sp. 10N.261.51.A3 | reverse complement strand
GCGCGTTGGGTAACACTGCTACTTTCATATTGTTCAAACAGTGATTGCCATTCTAGGTTGGTGCGTCGTTTTACCATTTCAACTCTCCTTTGGGTTGGAGAGATGATCTTATTCTTCGTGCTGAAAGATTAGAATGCGGTGTTCATGACACGCTTACAGACAAGAATGATGCTATTTAAGGTACTTTCCAGAAACGCAGACACAAAAAAGCCCACGCTAGGTGGGCTTTTTGCTTGTTCAGAAAGAACGAATTTGGTGCCGCTACTGGACTCGACTATCAATCCTATCTTTTTGATTAATATAAAGATTATGAAAATCTAGCTTTATGATGTTACTTCTGGTGTTACTTCAGCACAAACTGATTTCAAAGGAACTGTACTAGCAGAAAGAAGCAGATTTTTTCATCCTGCTATATCCTGATGGTTGCTAGAAACCGACTATAATTTTACCAGAGCTAAATCGCATAAAATATGGAGCATCACATGGACGACATCGAACTAGACAAAAAATTAAAATCCGTTGGCAAGGCCGCTTTTGTATCCAACTATGAACTTTTCCAAAATTTCACTGCTGGAAGGATTTCACGTGCAGATACCATTGAAACCCTTGTAAGAAAAAAAGTCAGCAATGAAGCTGGTGCCGCCATTCGAGTCGGGAACGCAAAGTTAATCTTTGAAAACGGCAGAGAGCTCGATGCACTTGATTTAGTACTCCAGTCTAATCGAGTAAATAACGATATACGTGATTTAGCTCGAAAGCTCAGGTAGCAACATTTCAATATCCAGTAATTCACATTCATCATTCGTAAGATCATAAGGGATTACCCTTACCGACAGGTTCTCATCAAATCTAAATGGCGGTAAAGATTCATTAAAGTGCTCATAAGCTGGGTAGATAAGATAGATCACGCCTGAACCACCTAAATAATTTTGACCATAGGCGAACATTTGATACATGTCAGACTGGCTAATCCCATACTTATGCTTAGCCGTTGCTAGTTTCTCGTTAATTCGCTTCCACTTAGTATCTGCCACATAGAACGGCTCATGCGAATTTTTCTCGCTAACAACAATATCAGGCTTGAGCTTAAACCACTCTTGAGGTTTTCCTGAACGGGGCGTATGAGTGACTAACGAGCAACTACTCGCTTGAGTTTTCAATTTGAGAGAATGCGACAGTGACTTCCCTAGTTTAATCGCTACATAACGCTCAAAGAGACTCTCCATAGGGAAAAGCATCGAAATTCCATTATGTTGCCCAGAAAGGGATACTGGTGATTGGTAACTTAAAATCAACTCGCACCAAAGCTTCACAGTTCGATAATGAATTAAAGATCGTTCATTGGACCATTGGCGAAAATCTAATGCATGGTTTTCTGAGTGCGGAATATCATCAAGAGCGAATTGTAATTCACTTCCTAAGCGTAAGTTGTCACTATTTTTTGACCACTTCATCACCTGGCTCAGTGCTGAGCGCATCAATCTATTTTCTGCTCTGTCTGAAGAAAATTCATCGTAAACAATGTGAAAGCTATTTAAGCAACCCGGTCGTTGGTTTATTTGCTTTGATGTTTGTAACTGACCTTTTAAGTAAGGTTTACGATCTTGAACTCTTGTGTACTGGCTTCGAATCCCTTTCTTAATGACATCCGAAACATCTTTCAAGAAATAACCAATCAATATTTCAAACAATGGTCTGTTTAACGCTTGTAGCGAAGAGTTTTCAAACCTATGTATGTTAAGTTTATGGACCGTTGAAAGCATCTTGAGAAGCACTTTCGTGGCTGTTTGGTTATCTTCCTTCTCTGATATTTTAGGAAGAATTTCAATCCGAGTGCCGCAGGGTGTTTCTAATACCCCAACATAATTGATAACTTGCAGAGCAATTGAACGACCTTGCTTTTTGACCTTTATGAGATCAACTAACTCTTGATTATTACTTTGCCCATTGACCAACAACCACTCAAACGCTTTACTCGGTATTGACTGGCAATCAATACTCGACTTATCACCACCATTGAGTAACAAGCCGAACTCACGGACAGCAATCACAGAGTCATGATTCCGACTAAACATTAAGAATAGATACCAATATATGCAGCGGCAGCGTTAAAGGCGTGATCGTTTCTAACATAAGGCTGTATGCCCGTTTGATCCCAATCATCGCCCATTAACTGAGCGACTTCGTTCGCGTCAAATTGCTCAACAACAAAGCGCAAACTCTCATCGGCTTTAAGGTGATCACCCAGAACCATTGCTACTCGTTCCCAGTCTTCAAAGAAATACTCTTCCAGCAATGGAAGGATCTGTAATTCAAAAATTTCAGCCAGATGTTCAATCGACAGGGTATCTTTTAGTGATAAAAAGAAGCTGTGACCTATCGTGTGCTCACGGTCGTACAGTAGCTCTATTCGCTTATTAATGACTCGAACCATCTGCTCAATATCAATACCATCTATTAGTGGAATCTCTGCAAGCAGTTCATAGTTAGTCATCATTTCTTCAAACTGGAAACGGCGACGCAGCGCAATGTCTAGCTGAGCCAACGACTTATCGGCCGTGTTCATCGTGCCAATGATGTGTAAGTTGTCAGGAACTGAAAAAGCCTCTTTTGAATATGGCAACTTAACCGATAGCGCTTCTTTACCACCCGCCCTCTTGCTTGGCTCAATCAAAGTGATTAACTCACCGAATATGTTGGAAATGTTACCTCGGTTGATTTCATCAATGATCAGTACCCTATGGTCTGAAGAAGCTTGATTTGATAAGGATATTCCCTTGCTAACAATCCCTTCCACTAAAGGTCCGAGAACATTAGGGTAGCCATTTACTAAGAACTTCTCCATCAAGGTGTCTACTTTATCAAACACCCTTTTATGTTTAATATCATCAACAGAAACATCACCAGAACGAACCAAATCACAAAGCTCGTCAACAATCGATTTAGGCATTGGAAGCTCAGAACCATTAGGCTTTCTAATAGTAATCAGCTCATCAGAAATTGATTCAATCTGATACTTACCTACCGTGCGGCCAGGTGCAACGTTATCTGAATCACCACTACCTTGTAATATAGCTCGAAGTTTTTCTGTATCAATGGTCGTGTCATACAATCGATACAAAGTCATTTGAGACAGGTTTTTCTTGAATAATTCATCAACTGGTAATGACGGTTCGTATACCCTATGCCATGTTACTTTCCTTGCTTGAGAATAACTAACATCATCAACCGAAGAGTTATCAAAGTAGTAATCGCTGGTAATTTCTGCAATAGCACGAAACTTACGGTTTCCGTCCGAGACGACAATCAAATCACCAATGCTCATCTCATTCTTAAACTTGTTGACCGATGTTACTTGATAGTCATAGCTCTCGTTCTCAATTTCTACCCCATTACTGCGATAGGTTTGAGCGACTTGTTTACGGTCATTAGCATCGGAGAAGTCGATATCATAGCCATAACCCAACAGAACACAGCTACTATCGATACATTGCTGATAGATAAAAGCATCATCACCAGCGATATCACCTAACGACATCTTCCAGATGTTACGGCCACTAATATCAACATGGTCTTGATCTGCTTTTATCGTCGGTTTCGCACGAGCAGATTCACATAAGCGCTTGAAGATACCGTCTTCAATTTCGTAGTTAACCTGATTATTTTCAGTCGTCGCTTTCAAACCTTCTACAAAATATTCATAACTAAAGCTCTGATGAAAGGTAACAAAGCCAATGCGATTACTGTTTAATAGCTCATCGAATCGCTTCTTGATAGCAGCTCTATCATCGTTATTTTGATGGTAAAACTCAGGGTCAACAATCTCTAAAGCTTTATTGACCGTGTTATAGGTTTTACCTGTGCCTGGAGGCCCGTACAGAATTGTATTTAGCGTTTGGTTTACGTCGTTGATCTTCACTTCATACCCCTGTCCAGGTTCTTTTATCTCATTAGGCTCTTCAGAGCTTTCTTGACCCCACCTTAAGCTTAATGGCTCAACGTAATAATCTAGCTCTTTTGTCCCGTACTCTTTCTCAAACTGAGTTCGTATCTCTAACAATCGATTATCGACATCAAGAGGTGACATTTTTTTATACTGAGATGGCGTAATATTCAAAAACGTCTCAAGCAATGACTGCCTATGTCCGCCACCGAAAATTCGCTCCTGCTCTTCAGGGTAAAATAGATATAAAATCATGTGACGGAATTGTCGTTTGTCATTCCCAGGAATGTCATTTAACCAGCTTGAAAATTCTGTACGACTCGCTAGCAAAGTTGCTCTTTCATCTTTGCTCAACTTAAATAGCTTTTCTAGCAAGCGAATAAAGTAAACTAGCTCTCGCCATCGGCCTGTTTGATATGCAGCTCCAGTTTTTCCTATTCCTGTCAATGCTTTGTAAGATAAGTATTTGTCTCTTACCCCATCCTTAAACTCAAAACTGCTCCAGGAAAAAACACGTTCAATGCTGGCGCGTTTAGAAGCCGGTCCTGTACTACTAGGACATAAAAACATAAGCCATAGCATTTCTGCTGCTAATACTTTTGCTTCAGGTGAGGCGCTATCTAACTGAGTTTCTAGTTTAGCTAAGAAGTCGCCCTCACCTTCCTCTAGATTTTCAACAAAAAACTCAATGAGTTCACGGCACGCCGCTGAATTCCAGACGGCGAGTTCCGTAAAAAGTGATTGGCCTTGAATAAGACAAATCTCTTTAAATTCAGCCGCATTTTCGAGTAAACAACAAGAATTGTTATCACCACAATATATAGCCATTTAAATGCGCCTCCATGCATATACTTGATTAATTGTTTCGATAAACGAAGAAATATCACCATCCGGTTTATTCGATATGGCCTCAAAACAAAGGGATTTGAAGTAAGCATCTCTTTCAATTTTTTGATCGAGATTACAACGCCTCACTTCATCATTTAAAACAGTACGTGCATTTGCAACGTCATTAACCCCATTTAATAAAGGGCCTAGCCAAGATCTGTTAAACTTTTTAAGTCTGTGGTTAATCCTAGGCAACACTGCAAATGTCCGATTCCACGTATCTGCTTTCTCTGCAAGCTGGTCAGCGGTGCCTTCGATATCAACAACCATAGCAAACGTTCCATTGATACTTTCGTAAGTAGCCTCTAAAGAAACCGGAACATGGTCTGTGTATGGATTAAAAGCTAACGACCTAACTCCATCACAATGCAACACGTCAAGCTCACCCTTAGCTTTCTCATTACACTTCTGACAACAAGGAACTAAGTTATTAAAATCTACAGCTAAAAATGGATAGTGCTTTTTGGGTAAATAGTGGTCATACGATGCTCGCCACTGTTTTTCATCTTCGCTGATAGCCCCTTCTTCAGGCTCTACATTACGCTCTTCCATCATCTCTTCAGTACCACAAAAACAGCAGACATCACCGTTATCGTGCTTAAACCGCTCAAAATGTGAACACATGTCATCAGCGGGGTTTATAGTTATATTCTTGAAGCATGCAAGATCCAAAGTTGTAGAATATAAATACCCCCCAAGCTTTTTAGCTAGCTCCCAAATATCAGCTATATTTTCAGTAGGAAAAAGGACTTGCGGAGCTGTATTACCAAGAAATTGTATGCAGCGCACTTGGTTATCAAACACGTCTTCAAACTCTTGCTTAGGGTCAGAGTCTAATTCTTGGTATGCGGAAAATACCGCTTGGAATCGATCTTTTGTTTTGGTGCTTCCACTAAGGACATTGATAAAGTTTTCAGGAAAGCAGTCATTAAAACTATTTGCTGCAAACATCTGACGATAGAAGCCCTTATGAATATCGTCCAAACAATAAAGAGAGAACTGTGGAGGGAGTAATACAGGCCAAAGCATTAGTCTTCACCTCGATCATTGCTAGCGATCTTGTGTTTAATCTGATTACGTCTATAGTTCACTTCAAATGAATCACCATATGACTCAAGCCACTTTAGCGTTTCCAGCTCGTCCATTAACCCTTCATCATAGGCTCGTAAACCAGATCTAAGCTCAGACAGCGGTTTCTTAGAAATCAACACATCCAAATCAAATACAGACGCTAACAAAGAGTCAAAGGAAGCCCCGTAAGTTTCGACATTCCCCAGGGATTGAATCGCTACACATCCCTCAGGATTTTTCTGAAAGTGCAGCACGCGCTCAGATTTACATGCTGAAAGGACAAAAGGCGAATGTGTTGAGATGATTAGCTCTAACTTTGATAAGCCAACGTACTTGTTAATGATATCGACAAACTCGATACGCCACTCAGGATTGAAATGACTTTCTGGCTCATCAAGGATAAACAAGGATTGTTGGTCACCGAATAGTATTAAGGAACCGATAATTTGAATGAGCTGATGCTCGCCATCACTGAGACGATCATAGAGGGTAACTGCATTTGGATTAATTAACCTAACCTTTGTATTAACGAATCGAATAGGCGCTAAGCCACCAGCTATGTTAGGTACATTTCGCTCATAACAACTCGTTTTCAACGTTCGTTTTTCGTCTCTGCTCCACCGCTTAGCCACCATTTGGCTAATGAACATCAAATTGTCTAGGAACATAGAACGCTCTAGATACAAGCTTTCTATTTTTTCAAAAAAGTCCTGGTTGACTTCAAACTTCAGGACACCGTTGAGAGTATCCTCATTGAACTTCGAACTATCACAGCTAAGTTGCTGCAGTCGTATAGCTTCAGCTTTAATGAAATCTAAATCTCGGTACTCCGACAGTCGCAAATCAATCTCAAATGACTTCAATGTTTCGATATTTGTGTAATCGTTTAGGAATCGCTTAAATTCTTCACTTTCATTGACCATTAGCGAAATGAAGAACAACTGATTGGCGGTATGATCTGTAAATGTACCGATAGGGCTTTCTGCTTTGATTGATGGTAGAGGTACATCAATATCGATTTCGTCATCAAAAACTAATGGTGGTTCAAACAGCGATTTGTTGCGCTCATAACTCGTTTCAATATAGTCACGCAGCTCAATCACTTGATTTTCATCAAACCCATCTTCTCGAGTAATTAAATTGTCGAAACGCTTGGCATATTCTCTATGAAATACGCCCTGTTTCCGAACAACGTTGTAAAAGCTAAGCTGGGCTTTCGCGAAGACTGAACTCAAGCCTTGATTATTCCCTGATGAGTAAGCAATAACATTGATGGGGAGCATTTCGTGAAAGCCGACCGTGACTTCATTGAAAACCTGCAACAGTTCGAGCATCTCATCGACTTGATTATCCTCAAGGCCATTTGCACCATAACTAAGTGGTCTTTCACCCTCAAGATAAAGCATCTTTAAGTTCGAACTAGTACATTTGAGCAGCACCGTCCTTAAAACTGAACCACCGGTAATCTGATACTCGATTTCAAAATCATAAGTGAGGTCTTCTGAACATTCGTACTGCGGGTTGAAGTACCTATCGGCGTAACCAAAGATATCAGCGATCAGTTCAATGAAGTTTGATTTACCGGAACCGTTTAAGCCAACCAAGCATATAGGTGAATAGCCATCACTGTTGGGCTTAAAGGTATAGGTGAAAGGATGTTCTTCTGTTCCAACAATCGATTTGTATTGACCGATTAATTTAAGCCTATTTAGTCTCATCTTTGTTCTTATTTTTAATTATGAAAATGTACTTTATTTGATTGGCTTACCCAGCATACGCCCTAGCACTTCTTTCATCGACTCTTGAAAATCGGTCATCGACTTCATATCTGTGATTTGAGCGAGATCGATTAAGCCATCATCGACAAGTTCATTGAGTTTAACTCGAGTTGCGGGTTCACCTAAATGCGCTTCTAACTCGGCTTTTAAAGAACGAGGTGAATCATCGTTGCCCGAGCGTTCTTCTAAAGCTTCGCAGTTCTGATAGCCGTTTTTCAATGCACAGAGTAGCCAAGCTTCTGACTTTGGTTGAGCGACAAACGGCACACCATTGTCAAAACCTTGAGCTTCAAAGCCGTGTTCAATTGAAAGACGTTTAGTATTGTAATCAGGCCATTTATTGCTGTCTGAATCGTGGAACAAAACCGCTAGGCTTGGCTGAATATCCGCGCTCTGTGCTACATATGCTAGGGCTCGTGCAGCACTGTAAAACTCACGAGTTTCGTGTTGAGTCTTTTTACCGCGCCTTGATAAAGGCTTGATTATTTTTCTATCACGTGAGATTTCTGTAATTCGAGTCTCATGCACAACGTCTAGCATTCCTGCTTCTAACAGTGAGAATCCAGAATGCGGCTCAATATACTTATCAATCAGTTTACTGAGTGGACCTATCGCCTCATTGCTTTTTCCGATGTCGGTTTCGCCTTCACCGCTGACAACTAAATACATGCTTTATGCTCCTATTAGCTGTCAGTATCTTGGACAATTGCGTTTTCTAATGTGGTAATTTCAGAGGCTAGATTCTCAAGCATGGTGTCTTCGTAAGCTTCGCCTGGTCCCATGAACTTCAACTTGCGTTGCATAGAGGGGATGTCAAATAGTCGGATAGCTTGGGTTGCACCCACCTTATTTTTATACAAGTAAACCACGCCTTTTTTGGCGACGTCATCTTCCATGTAGTTAAGGATCATAGGGCTATGGGTGGTGACAATGACTTGGGTGTTGGCTTGTACTAGGCTATCGACTAGCTTTTCAATAAGCTCTGGATTGACACCGTTTTCGATTTCATCAAGCAACAGCGCACTTTGCTTTTTAGTCAGTTGAGCAAAAATCGCCATAAAGCGAAGCAAGCCATCGTTAATATGCCTAGCTTCTGTTTTGATAGTCTTCTCACCAAACTTTTCTTCTATTTCTAGCTTTACCGTGCCTGCCGACTTTTGAACCGTTGCATCCACTTTAACCAAACTTGGGTAAAGCTCTTTTAAGGTTGTGACTAAGTTCGATTTCTCTTCTTTTGTCATGTTGCTGATAAAGCTTGAGAGCATCTTACCGCCAGCACCTAGAGTCTTACCGCTGATGTGTTGATCACGCAACATATCTGGGGAAAGCATGTCTAGTGCATTCAACTCATTGAAGAAAGATTTGAACGCCACTAGCTCCTTCGGAAGTTGGTTCTCGCGTAATTGGGATAGGATTGAACCTTGGTAGGCAAAAGTAATGGGCGCTTGAAGATCTTCGGTTGGCAGTGAGAACTTACCATCCGCGACATTAAGTAGCGTTTTACCATCCCAAGTAATTTTCTCAGTCGTACAGTACAAGTCCTTACGGTTGAAACTGCCTTCCCAAATAACGGGGTTACCCGAGCAAGAAAGCTCTACTGTAAAAGTAATATTGGATTGCTTAGTAAGCGTCGAATTGAGATCTTTGGCACTCCATTGACGGCTATCCAACCACTCATCAATGTCACCACTCACTTGCTGTGAGAGGAAATCAATAAACTGCAATACGGTCGATTTACCTGAACCATTTAAGCCTACTAAGCAGTTAAATTTGCTAAACGGCAGTGAGAAATCCACCAACGACTTAAAGTTGTTGGCTTTGATGTTGACTAAAGAGAGTGATTGATTCATTGCTTATATTATCCTTTCTCTGCCGTTTTAGCTTTTGTTGTACGTTTTCGAGTCGTCTTTTTAGGTGCGACTTGCTCACGTTCTTTCAGAATACGCTCTAGCAGTTGTTCCGCAGGTTCATCGTTTGGATCTTGCGGCACCAACTCACCTCGGAAGGCTTTGGCTAATATCGATTGTGTTAGACGATCTAAACGAGCTTTAGCGTCTAGGTATTGTTTTTCGATTTTGTTCGCACGAGAAAAAAGCCGTTCTATACGAGATACAATTTCTGATTGCTCTTCTTCACATGGTAAATTAATCGGAAGTTTTTCAAAAACGCCCTTTCCTAAAGTCGGAACACCTGTATTTGAGTTCATTTCTTTCACAAGCCATTCTAACGACTGTTCATCTCTGAGGTACCACAATAAATAATTAGATTGAACTTTCTCAGAAACTCGAACGATAAACACTGTATGGCTAAAAACGAATTCCATATTCGTAGGTGCAAACCGAGCTAAACCAAGTCGCCCCTTTCGAGCAAAAATGATGTCATTCTCAAAAAAACCAGTTTTCTCTTTTCGTTCTTCATAGAACTCACGATTTACCAATTTTGCTTTGTCTGTTGTCCAACCAGATTCACCAACAAATTGTTGAGTAGATAGAATCGGCACACCAGAATTAGCGGATTTTGGATAACGGTGAGATGGATTTGGGTCAAGAGAAGTCGCTACTTCTGACAATTTCGTCTTAGTCCACTCTTCAAAGTCAATTTCTTTAATAGCACGCCACTCTTTCGTCAACTCCCCAGACGTTGCGGCAGCCAATACCGATTGACGGAAACGTTTTAGGATTGCTGGAATTTTGTCTAAGCGAGCTTGTGCTTTATCGACCTTGGCAAGGATAGAATCTAACTTGTTGGTAATGCGGATTTGTTCGTTTAGTGGCGGTAGCCAAATCGAGTACTCTTTAATTATTGTTTGAGAAATATTAGGCTGAGCACCACCTTTACCTCGCGCAATGAAACCTTCTTTTTCATTTTTTAAAAGGTAATACAAAAATATAGACGATAAAGAAGCGTTTGGAATAGCAACCCCGCATGCTTGATTAGTTGCTGCTTCAATATTCAGTATTGAAGTTTTGCCAATCGTAGCTCCATACATAGCAATTGCAACTGAGTTTTTAGGGAACAGCTTAGCGCTGGAGTTTTTCAAACCTTCATTTGAAATACTCTCGCTAGCTTCTTCTAAATATCGTACTCCCAAATCTCCCGTTTTAACCCACGGAACATCCCCATTGTAATATGCTGTATTCTTGCGGCTTGGAGTACCACCAGAAGACCATTTTGCTACATTTCCAAGTGTCGTTTCAATCCACCCTTTAGGTAACTCACTCACAGAGCCACCTCTTCACTTTCCGCCGTATCCAAATCCACTAAAATCGCTTTTAGCTCTTCCATTGCACCTGCCATTTCAAGCAACGCTTCATTGATCAACACATCTGGCGCAGGTAGCTTTGAGACATCTTCGTTGTTTTCATCACGAATCCAGCTAAAGTCAAGTGACTCATCTTTGGTTTTAATAGCATCACGGCTAAAACAACGCAGGCGACAACCATCAGCATCATCTTTGTGGCTGCTAATGAATGCTTGGCGAGCCTTTTCATCAACCTGCGTTAAATCACTGCCTACTGCTTGGTAAAACTCTTCAAAATGCTTTTTAGTCAGTACGGTGCGTTTGCCAAATTTAGGCATGTTAGAGCGTAGATCATACACCCACACGTTTTTGGTTTGAGCTTTGTCTTGCTTGACATCTTCAGGTTTAGAGAAGAACAGCACATTGGTTTTCACCCCTGCGGCGTAAAAGATGCCCGTTGGCAGTCGCAGAATAGTGTGTAAATTACACTTCTCCATCAAGTCTTTACGGATGGTTTGCCCAGTAGAGCCTTCAAACAACACGTTATCTGGAAGCACAACCGCTGCTCGGCCACCCGGTTTAAGCATTTTGTGGTACATCAAGTGTAAGAATGCGAGCTGTTTGTTACTGGTGTAATGCACCAAATCATCACGAGTTGGAACACCGCCGCCCTGCTTGGTACCAAATGGCGGGTTAGCTAAAATTAGGCTGGCTGGTGGCAGGGCTTTACCTTCGTTGGAAAGCGTATCACCAAACAAAATGCCTGAGTTTTCATCATCCACAGCAAGGTTGTGCAGCATTAGGTTCATCATGGCTAGGCGGCGAGTGTCTGGCACCAGCTCCATACCAAAAAAGGTTTTGTGTTGGTATTTATCATAAGGAGCAGGCTCTAACCCTTGAATATCATTGTTATCTTCTAGGTAGTTATGCGCGCTGATTAAGAAGCCGCCTGTGCCTGCGGTTGGGTCAACAATCACATCATCAAGGTTAGGCTTCATCAGCTCTACCATCACATCGATGAGTACACGCGGGGTAAAGTACTGGCCTGCACCGGATTTTTTCTCACCTGCGTTGATTTCTAGCAAGCCTTCGTACATGTCGCCTAGCCCTTCGGTTTTAGCGGCGTACCAATCGAGCTTATCAATTTCAACCACCAGCTTATTTAGCGTGGCTGGTTTGCGAATAACCGTGCTGGCATTGGTAAAGATGGCTTTAGTGATCAATGAACCGTTTGTGCCTAAGTGCAGCAGCAAATGTTTATACTCATCAAGGCGTGTCGCAGAGTTATAGGCTTCTAGGTTTTCCCAGCGGTAGCCTTTTGGTAACAGTTCGTCTTGACCTGTTTCATCAACCATTTTTAAGAAAACCAGATAGGTTAACTCATTAAGGTATTCGTGATAAGTCACGCCGTCGTCACGCAGTAAGTTACATAAATTCCAAAGTTTGGCGACGAGATCTTGAGTGCTCATTAATACAATACCTTTCTGGGTTTCACAGCGTTACGCTGTTTTTGCTTGCTGCGGCGCTTCCGATTGAGGGGCTGACCACAGTGCTTTGTTAAATTGGAGTAGAACATCCTCTATAGGCTGTTCAAAAAGTTTGTTAGCGCGTTTAATGCCACCTTGTTGCTGTTTAAAAATGCCTTGGTCTAATGCGGGCAAGTCAACAATGGTGGTGGCCTTCATCTGCTTGGCAATAAGCTCTAACCACTGCTTTTGTGGTGTCTTCCATTGCTGGCTAGCTAACATGGTCGCTAATGCTTTATCGACACGCTGGTCAAATGGAATAAGTGCTTCACCTAATGCGGCTTGACGAATAAAGCCGATGATTCTGGCGGCAATTTCTTCATTTTTCACTTCGTTCCACGCAACTTGCAGATCTTGTTCTCTAAAGCGGTTCTTTTCAAGCTCTAACGCCAATTCTTTCAGGCTTTTCCTTGTTAATTCCCAAGGTTTTTGCACAACTGTTTGAATAGCAATCAATCGGTTGCTGTTGGCTTTAACAAAGTCGCTAAACGCTTGCAGATAATCGGCAGGTTTTTGGCCATCACCGTAACCAGTAGTAACGCCCGTCACTTCATCATCATGCTCTGAAATAATGACTGGTGGACGGTTTCCTCCGCCTGTGACTTTGGCATCAAGCAATTCACCTAAACCTGGGTGATGGGTAAACCATTCGGCTACTTCATTTAACGGTCGTTTTTTTAGATCTTGGATGAAGTCTTCTGGTGATTGACCAACAATAGTTTCAAAGTTATCACGCTGGCTATCGGTTAAGTGACGGCGTTTCACTTGCAGCTTGGCGATGAACTGGTTCTTAGCGAGTGTTTGAAGTTCGTCTTCATCCACTTGCTTCATCTCGTTTTCTAGTTCGGTAAAGGTCACGTTCACGTTGGTAACGACAGGCTTCATGCTGTTGACGTCTTCTAACTGCGTATAGATGTCTACCGCATCGTAAATTTTAAATGGCCCTTTACCAATCTCGTCACACAAACGGGTTGCACGGCCAAGCATCTGTTCAAATAAAATTCGACTATTCACTCGGCGCAGGAAGACCAGGTTACAGATTCTTGGCACATCGACACCCGTCGTCAACAAATCCACCGTGACGGCAATGTTAGGTAGGCGATCATTCTTAAACAGACGGATTTTTTCTAGCGGTTTATCACTGGCTCCAGTGATCTTTTGAATGGCATCGTCTTCCACTTCACCATGATAATGTTCACACGCTTCTTTTAGTGCCTCGACTACCTGATCGGCATGTTTGTCGGTAACACAAAAGATTAAGGTTTTTGCTTCTGAATAAGGGCTAATGGCATCACTTTCAATCAGCCACTTGGTCACTTGCTTGGTAAAGTTCGGACTAATGACCTTGCGGTTAAACTGAGATACGTCGAAATCGAGCTCATCCGGCGTGTTGTATTTCTCTACTGTGTTGTCTTCAACATTGTAAGCTTGAACTTCGTCATTCACTTCGTAATGAATGCCCTGTTCTGCTAGCTTAGTATGAATACGAACCGGAGGAAGGTGATCGTTTAAGTAACCATCTAATACGGCTTCGGTATAGCTGTAGCTAAAAATTGGCTCACCGAAGATATCGACAGTGTGCAGTGCAGGGGTGGCGGTTAAGCCTATTTTGAAAGCGTCAAAGTATTCTAGAACGGCACGGTACTTAGATTGGTAATCCTTTTGATCACGAAACTCTAATTCGGTGTCACTTAATATTCGATCAAGCAGGTAACCGCGGTGGCATTCATCAACCACAATGCAGTCGTATTGACCAACACCCGGCTTGGTATCACCATCGTTCGGGTACAAAATACGTTTCACTAAACCTTGCACCGTGGCGACATGAACCTTGGTGTCGTCCTCGGGTTTGGCTATAGGAGATTTGTCAGCTTCCATGCCAATCACATCAAAGGTATCAGCAAAGGTATTGAGATTCTCTAAACGCACTTCACCAAAATCAGTAGTAGCTTGTACACCAAGAGCTGAGCGGTCGACAAGAAATAGAATACGGCGGAAACGTTCAGCCTTTAATAAGCGGTAGATCAGCGCAATACAGGTTTTGGTTTTACCTGTTCCCGTTGCCATTGCTACCAGTGCATTGGTTTTCCCTTGCTTAATGGCTTCTTCAACAGATTTAATCGCTTCTACCTGATAGTCACGTAGCTTCAAATCATAATCAAAACCCATTTGATCAAGTTCTTGCTCGGCCTGTTGTGGCGTTTGTCTTAAGTACGTTTTGATTTCATGGGGAGTGTACCAGCCTTTTAAAGCTCGGCGGCGGTTGGTGCTTTCACGTACATCTAAAAACCAGATACCACTTTCTTGTTCTAACTGCTCTAAATAGGGACGGCCATTAGTAGCAAAAACAATCGGAACGTGAAACTCTCCGTAAGTCGTTTCAATGGTGATCCCACCTTTCTCTGTTAGCCCTTTTGCATAACGCTTAGCTTGATCAATTGCGCCATATACGTTCTTCGCGCTCTTTTTAGCTTCCACCACAGCAACAGGCGTTAGACCTGAGAACAACACATAGTCCGCGGGCCCAGATGAAGTTGGCCATTCAGCAATCGCTAGGTTTTGATTAGCGATTGGTCGCGAGCCTTTTGAATATCTTAAGTTAACCGTATCGGTTTTCCATTTAGCATCATTGAGCTGTTCATCAATGAGTACACGCGTTTCAACTTCGCTCAGTTCTAAGCGTGACTTTTCAACTTGTTCAATGACTTTGGCTTGAGTTGGTTTGTCTTGCTGATTGAACTTCATAAAGTAGGCAACATTCGCCTCATCCATCTTCTTACGGAAGCTGGCTAACGTTGATTCGTGCTCTGTTGCTACCTCTTCCCAAAGCTGGCTTTCTGCCTGCATTTGCTCAGCTCGGCTCTTCAAGGCTTCGGATTTTTCTGCTTCAACTTGTTTGAGCTGTTCAGCAACTTTCAGACGCTCTGAGGTTCGCTGCTGGGTAACTTCTAACGCTTGCAGTTTTTCTTCTAGCTTGCGCACATGCTCAGATGGGTCTTCAGGTTTTATAAAGGGTTGTGGTTTAAAATCTTTGGCATGAGCCCCGCCAAATAGGGTGTGATACCAGGCGCTAAGGGCATGGCCCAACACTAATGCTTTAAGTGCATCACGGTGGCTCGACGAAGTGAAGTCATGATTGGCCGTGTTTCCAAGCTTTCTAATAGTGTGGAAAGAGTCATTGATACGCTGGTCTAGGGTCAACTTATACTCAAGATTACGTAAGAGGTCGACTTGTCTGATATCTCGCCCGTTTTCATCTTTGCCATATTGGACACCTACGCGCGCAGCAACGTTTTGCGCTAATGCTTCACCCAGTTGGCGTATCTTAACCAGTGTGGTATTTGGATCAGGAACAAAACATTGCTCTGCACGGTTTGCTAACCGAAACAGTAATTCGTCATGATGCTTTAAAAACTCGAAATTACTTTTTTCCACTCAAAAGTTCCTTTTCGCTAATTCCAGCCGACTGTTAATGCAACTAAGTTAGCATCTTACTACTTTTGAGACTGTTAGTTAATTCATAGAGTTAACTAACAGTCATGATTCAAGTTTATCATCATCCATAGCGTGAATCGTTTTACTCTTGCTCTTGTGAGTATTTCTCAACATGTAAATTCAAGAAATGCATTCCAGCTGAACTTAGAACGTAATGTTTATCACCACAAGGGTAGAGGAAGTTGCGATCAGCAAGGTAGTTGATGGCCTTATCCCAGGTTTCGATTCCAAGCGCCTGTCGAATGTCGTCATAGATGGTTTGCTCTGCAATCTCCTCTAGTGCCGTGCGCCCGAGCCCAATCACTGGCGTGATTAGATCGTCTAGGTCAAAACCTTTATCCACCCAGTAACGGGCAATAATTAATAACATAGCCTGAATTTTGGTGGCATTAGTGTCTGCGTCTTCTTCTGCCTCACTACGACTGATATAGAAAAACTCCCCTTCTACATTGAAATTGAGCGTGAAACCAATGTGCAGGTAATGCTGTGTAAAGTGCTCTAGGTTATTATAAAGTTCGGTATAAAGCGGACTCTCGATAAAACGTTGCTGGTAAAGGTCATAAGCTTGCTTGGTGATCACCTTACCATTGACGAATGTCGTGTATATCTGCTGGCTTTTCACCATGTTTATTTGAGAAAATGGCGTCATGGATTAGTTACTCGCTCTGTTCGAATTTTACGGTATAGATAAATAGTGTCGCTTTGGGCAATGCGTTGGCGGAAATTAGTCATTTTAAGTATGTGTCCATCAAGCATCGCTTCACTGCGTAATAGGAAGTTAAGCCCTTCCAATAGGTCAACAAAATGATAGTCAACCAGATGTTCTTTGAGGCGCCTATGAAGTGAGAGCGTGAGATCTTGATATTCGGCCATTTTCATCTGCTTCACCAATTCAAAGATCTGCTCTGCGCGAGCGAGCCTTCGTTCGGTTGAATCATCTTTAGTGCTGACTAACTCAACATAACGCCCCTGTTCTAGCAGGCCTTTATCCGCAACTCGCGCATCTATATCACTCACTACATTGTTGAGGTAGGCTTCTGAACTACTGATACGAAGCACTTTGGGTCTTGCTTGCTGCATTAACCCCATAAATGTACCGTTATCACGAGCAAATTGCCCATCTATCTGGCTACGTTTTAGGTTGTGCTTTGTTGCATCTAACTCTTTGACTAAATCACCAAATGCCGTTTCAATGGCATTAAACTGTTGAAGACGCTTTTTGGAACGGGCCAAAAACTGGTCTACTGAATGCGATACTTTGCTGATCTGTTTGTGAAAACTGTTAAAGCTCACCTCATACCTCAACATTGCGTTCGCCCGTGGGTGGTCTTGATGGCGATCAAACTGACTGCGTAAATTTTGCAGACATTCAAACAAGTTCGGCCCATCTTTCAACCGACTTTTCTCATCCAAAAATTGTCGCGTGGGCAGTATGTGCCTCGATAGCAATAGCGATATTTTTTCTATCGACTCTTGCTGGAGGAGCGAGAACACTTGTGGGTTATCCGATTTGGCGGCAAGTTCACTCGCATCACTGAGCTCCTGATTGATCGTTTGCATTTTTACCAAGTTCAAACGAATACTGTTTAGAAGCTCACTTAATTGATGAAACAACTCGTCAATGAGCTCCTTAAAATCTAAGTTGTCATCGCTATACAGCATTGAGCCCGACTGAAGCTTTTCTAGAAGTAAGCGTATGCCTCCTAACTGGACTTTGAGCGCGACGTCTGTCAGATCTTGAAACAAGCTACGATCAAAGAGACGAAATACCCCGATCACGGCTCGATCAAAGATTAGGCGACTTTCACCACCGAACTCATCTTTGTCGACTAAAATATGGGTCGCTAACAAGTTATCGGCAGAAAAGGCAGTACGTAATTGTTTCTGTTTATCTTTGCTTTGCCCTTGTATGTATCGGTGCAATCTAGAGATGAAGGTCGCTTCTCTTACATAAGGCTCACCACTCTCATCCATTGTCCTGATCACATCCCTCATTACGGTGTGATGTTCAAGCATAATGGCAAACGTGGGGATGGTCAGAAGTCTTTTATCACTCATCTGCCTCTCCAAACATATCGAGTTGCTCTCTATCCAGCGCACTTCCTTTTCTCACAAAGCTTTCTGGTATGCCTGTGTAAGCAATGCTCCGAGCTTCATCGTAGGGTTTTGAAGTGCGCATCGAATCCAAACGAAAATGTTGACCAAACTTAAAGATAATCTCACTGGATGCCGAGTTAGTAGAAGCACTTAAAACTCGAAAGCCTGCTTTTTTCATATTTGGCAACAGCCAGTCAAATTGTGAACTATCCACCGAAGCACCTTCATCTATCACTAGTGGAAATTGGGTCGCACAAGCACTATTTCTTAATCGGCTCAACAAAATTTCCACCAGCTTGATGTTGATCAGCATGATAGTAGAGGTGGACTGTGACTTGCTCTCCCAACCATTTTGAGCACGCTTTTTAACTCTATAGCTAATGCCAGAGACGATCTGCTCCATGGTCAGCAGCGCGGCTTTGCCTTCTGGGAAAAACTTTTTACTAAAAGCTTTGAGGCGTTCAATAAACTGCTCCGAGGCTTTTTGATCTGAGTGCGTATCAAAAAACTCGATTTCCCTCACTAGGTCGTCAAATCGCGCCTCAATCTTGATTTTGGCTTCAACCTGTGACAAGTCATTGATCTCTAGTCCTTCAAACGCACGGTTAATACTCTGTTCAAACTGGAAAACCAATTCTCGATTATTTTTTAGCTCATTAATGATGGAGTGAACAGTGTGCTTATGTTCAATAAAGTTTTTGCGCAGAATATCAAACTCATTATCTAGGCCTTGATAGCGAGTTTGGAGTTGGTTAAATGCGTGTTCTAGAAGATCATCATCTAGGTGAGAGAGCATCAGCTTATCGTCATTTTCTAGCACTTGTTCTCTGACAAAACCTTGGATTTTTTCGGTAATCTCGGTCTTTGCTTGACGCTTTTTGTGCAGAGCCTCTATTCGAGCTCGTAGTGTTTCTTCCGAAAGGTCGATTGTTTGATCGGGTAAGACTGAAAAATCGCTTACTGGTAGATGATGCGCCTGAAGTGCCGCTTTGACCCTAACGCTGAATCCGGTTAATTTTTCTAACTGCTCTTTTTTCTCGGTTAGTTGGTTAGTTTGTGCGTCAAACGAGTGCTTCGCTTGAGCCCATAGGTCATATTGTGCATCGAACTTTTTTTCTAACGAATCACGAGTTTGTTCAGCCTCCGCTAGTTCTTTACTAGTCTCTTGAAGCTGCTCTGCATTGTTTGTGTATGCTTTTAGCAAATGGATTTCATTTTCAGTACGTTTGATTTCAGTTTTAAGCGCCGTAATTTCTTTAATTCGCTCAATGCGGGATTGATTACCCATTGCACTGAGTTCTGCGACTCGCTTGCTTTTTTGCTCTAAGGCCTCTTGTACTTTAGATAACCGCGTTTGGTCAGACTCTCGATTAATGCTTGGAATGGACTCTAACGTTAAGTCCCAAAGTGCGTAGTGCTGCTGTTTTTCTTCTAATAAATCGGTAAATGACTCAATTGCCTGCCTCTCAGATGAGGATAACACTCTTGCTGGATTAGACTCCGCTAACTCCTCATTAACCGCTGCTAACTTCATCCAGACACTTTCAGGTAACTGGTTAAACAGCTTGAATTGTTGAGCATTGACCGATGCTTGATAGCGAGCTTCAGTCTCGCTAAGGTTGGAAATTTCTTGCTTGAGGGTTTCTAATTCAGTTTGTAGAGCCTCTGCATCTTCCTTTAATCTTAACGCTTCCTTTCTATCATCCAGGTGTTCACGGTGGCCTGATATAATGTCGTCTATCGTCTCACTTTTATCGTAGATGTTAAGGATAAGCTCAGTCTCTTGCACAATCTCATCGAGCTTCTTCTGCTGGCGAACGAGTACTTTAACCCCACCTTTCAGTGTCTTTTGTTTATCGACAGTGTCATCACACGCTTTTTTGGCCGACCGTACTTTTCCTTGCTGTAACGTTAACTGTATCTCTTCTTGTTCAAGAGTTTGGTTTTCCTGATTGATTCGGCTGTCAAGCATCATAGCGTACTGCATCAACGCATCTTCAGCATTTTTATTGCTCACTAATTGTTGATGACTGACGGCAAGCTTTTCGTATTCAGGTCTTAAGCTTTCAATCTTTTTGAGTATTAGCTCGCGACTTGACAACATGTCGTTATAATTAATAAAGGCATCAATATCAAAATTGAGCTCGTCTTTGCGCTCCTTCTTTCTCGATTCAATGATATTGGCCACAGCCAAACGAACCGTGTCCGACCCCGTTTTCATATCAAATAGCAAGCGGACGAGTGCGCGAAAAGCATCGACATCCGCATCCTTAGTTGAGCTGAGGGGAAATAAACAAAAGCGCATCGCATCAATATCGAGTAGTTGATTCGCATAGATCACTTCCTTAATCGCGGAAGAGCGTACTAATGATTTAAAGTGCTTATCCTCACGCTTTAGAAAAGCCTGCACTTTGCTGGGTGATAAATCATCCACTCGGCCACCAATACCATCATCCCCAACGTTGTCATCCCAAAAAAGATGCCGTATTTGCGCATACCGAAGGGATGTGAACATACGGCGATAATCGAGCTTATCAGAGTTACCACGATAGAGTATCTGACAATGGGGCATTGGCCCGCCGAGGTAGTTGTCACATTCCAAAATCAGGAAGCTAGTGCTGCTAGGGAAGTAATGCTCAAAACACTCATCATTGGAGTAAAAGTTGCCTTCTTTATCTGAAAAGCCAAACTTATTTTTTGAATCTTTAAAGTTCTCTTCTGGCAGCAAAAATAGTCGAATGGCGTTCAGAATGGAAGTTTTACCAATGTTCCCGCCACCGATAAGAATCCCGCCTTCACGCAGGTCAATTTCTGCAATTGCAACGCCAGCACAATCTACTGCAACCAAGCGCGATATACTGATTAGAAGGTTATCTATTGGATTGTTAAACATCGGTGGAATCCTGTCGTATTTCGGGTAATAGAGCCTCTTGCTCTAGGAATAAGCGAGTTTTGTTCATAAGATCGGCTTCAGAGTTTAAGCCAAAATTTCGAGCCAGCTCTATCGCCTTAGCTAAGTGAGCTGCACTTTTGGGTTTGAGTTTGAATTTGTTTTGAAATAAGCCCCAATCTACTGGAGCAAGCCATTCACATTGAGGAAGCGACTTTTTAAGAGTTCCGTACACAGTCAGCCCCCCCAATTCAACGTCTTGAGCACAATAGATTTCATCATAAGTAGATAAAAATGGCCGGTTCAGATAGTGGCATATCTGGTTGCCTGCGCCAAAAATGATGTCTGAACTTTCAGCTAATGATGGATGACCAATTAGCTCTAGGAACTCTCGGTATCGATAGAAATTCTCAATATTCTCTATAAGAACTGCTCGATTACCCATGAGCCTGCCGTGGGTTTTGAAACCATCAATATCGGATACAATAACAAACGGAACCTGTGACTTAGTTGTGCTGTTCAAAACCAAAACGTGAGCAAAATTACTAGGGAAATCATGTGAGCGCCCCAAGTTAGATGCTGCAACTCTATCGCATACTTCTGGCTCATACAGTGCGAGATGCCGTTCTTCATCGAGTATCTCCAATTGATGTCCACTCTTAAGACGAGTTGCACGATAAATTTTCCGCCATTCATTGATGTCTGAGAATGGCAAAGACTTGAGGAAGTGCTCTAAGTTGATCGCATCTCCCTGTGAGATTTTATAGAGGTATCGGTTAAGTTTCATTTCAGTATGTCCAAATCCTTTCATTGACTTAACTACAGCAGATTCAATAATATGACGCCATTAACGACAGGTAAATACTGATTACATACACACGTCGCATAAATAGACAGGAGTTAGATGATGAGCAAATGGCCAATTCGATGGGATCTACTATTCCGCTACAGAATGATAGAAGTCATCGCGCTGTGGGAGGGACGGTTAACAACCAATCACCTGATTAAGAGCTTTGGTATTGGCAGGCAGCAAGCATCTAAAGACATCAACACCTACCTAACCGATGTAGCGCCAGGCAACCTTGTCTACGATAAGCAGTTGAAAGGATACAAGCCCAGTGATTGCTTTGCTCAACGCCTAACAAGCGGTCATGCTGATGAATACTTACACATCTTATCTCGAAGTGAAGATATGACTGTGACTTTCAATGAGCTTGATATGGGCTTTGAAAATACGACGATGGTTCGCCCAGTGACGCGCAACATTACACCCGAAATTTTACGTCCATTAGTCCAAGCAATCAGAGAGAAAAAACGTGTCGATTTAAGCTACACATCACTGACAAATGGTGAAGAAGTAGAACGGATCATCTCTCCACATACACTCGTTTGCACACCATTACGCTGGCATGTCCGTGCTTATTGCGAGCACTCAGAAGACTATCGAGATTTCGTGCTGAGCCGAATTCGAGGGACTCCAACTCTTGAGACAAAAAAAATAAAAGGAAAGGAACAAGATGAGCTTTGGAATACTCATCTCTCTATTAAGTTAATCCCCGACTCAAGATTGACCGAAGCCCAGGCCAAAGTGATTGCACACGACTACGGTATGGAAAAAGGCACCCTGACAATACCGACGAACGCAGCTCTGGTTCGCTATGTTCTTGATGCTTATAACATCGATATTAATGTGTTGAATTCGAACCCTAAAGGACAACAGATCATCTTAGGGAATTTTGAGGAGCTGAGGCCGTATTTGGTTTTTTAGGTGCGCGTGAATACTTTAAAAAGCATACAACGCACCTTTGTAGTCCAGCATAAAACTAAATCGACTCATCTGCACTCTTGATTTGTTGCTGAGAAATTCTCCGATAATCACTGTACCATTCCACGAAAGCTGTAACGCCTTCGTGGAATGGTACTTGTGGCCTAAAACCAATCTCATCAAAAATCTCTTTTACATCAGAGTATGTTGTATTCACTTCCCCTACCTGCATTGGCTTCAATTGCCTTATCGCAGATACTCCCAGTTGACATTCCAACAAATCAATCATTTTTGTGAGTTTAACTGGAGCCCCGCTACCAACATTAAAAATCTGATATGGCGCCGAGCTTTGCGCAATAGTCTCGTGAGCTTTTAACCATTCATGGTTTTTCTTGGGAATATTCTTTGTTACTCGAACTACTGCTTCTACAACGTCATCGATGTAAGTAAAGTCCCGATAAAGTTCCCCGTTATTGAAAACATCGATCGGCCTTTTTTCAATCATTGCCTCTGTAAACTTATAGAACGCCATATCAGGTCGACTCCAGGGACCGTAAACGCTGAAAAAACGCAGTCCTGTCGTTGGTAACCCATACATTTGAGAGTAGCTATGAGCCATTAACTCATTTGCCTTTTTAGTTGCAGCATAAAGAGAAACTGGGTGATCCACATTGTCATTCGCTGAAAATGGAATTTTATCGTTCAATCCATACACTGAGCTCGATGACGCATACACCAGGTGTTTAATTTTAAAACCTCGACACGCCTCTAGGACTGAAAGAAAACCCATTAAGTTGCTCTGTCCATAGACCATAGGATCTTCCGAAGAGTAACGTACGCCAGCCTGCCCAGCTAAGTGAATCACGCACTCAAATTGCTCTTCATCAAATAAACGAGTTAATTCATCTGAGTTTTCGACACTCATACAGTGAAATTCGAACCCTACATCTCCAATCCATTCCAACCTCGCTTTTTTAAGGCCAACATCGTAATAGTCATTGAGGTTATCAACGCCGACCACATCGTATCCATCAGCACAAAGCCTGCGACAAATATGACTACCGATAAAACCGGCGGCACCCGTTACAAGTGTTTTCATAGCCTTCCTGTAATTGAAAAAAACGCATAGATAATGCAAATGTTGATCAAATGCTCATAAATGTCAGTCAGTTACATCACATACTCATCAATTTGCTTATTATAATCAAGTCAATCATCAATCAAAGTCTCAATAATGAATAATGTCATTGTGCTGATCGCTACAACGCCCAGGCTTTCACTACTTTCAGAGCATGCGCTTCCTTCAGTCATCAATCAAACATGCCAACCTAAAGCCGTTGTGCTCGTATCAGATACACGCTCACTAGATCGGAATGAAGTAGAGAACCTGCGTTCTGAACTCAAAAGTATTCCGCTGCGTGTATTAGTCAATTCACGTGCATCCGGCGCCGCTGGCAGTTGGAATACCGGTATCAACTATATCTCTGATAACTTTCCAAATAGCTATATCGCTATCATCGATGATGATGATGTTTGGCAGCCTGAGCATCTATCTTCTTGCCTGCTTAGCAGCGATGACGGAAAAGCAGATATCGTTCTGTCTGGTATCAATGTGAAGATTGATCACAAAACAGTCGCTACCAATATTCCCATAGATCTTGAGGTTAAAGACTTTCTAGTTGGTAACCCAGGATGGCAAGGCTCAAATACCTTTATTAAGACCGAACTTGCTACCAAAGTTGGTGGTTTCACTGACGGCTTAACTAGTGGAAATGATAAAGATTTTGCAATTCGAATTTTGGAGTCCGGATTGGTCACCATTCGCTATACCAATATGGCGACCGTAGATTGGATTTGCAATCAAACACCCGATGCCCTTTCTGCCCCTGGCTCAAAACAGAAACTGCGCGGGTGCGCGCAGTTTCTAAAACTTCACGGAAAGAAAATGTCACAAAGTGAAATGGGTATCTATTTCGAACGCGCCGCTGCACTGTTTGCACTTTCCAAGAACGATATATTAGACGAAATAAAACTTCTGGAGAGTGTCAATGGCTAACTTTCACCCACGCGCTCCCATTAAATACACTAAGATCTTGTGCGACCGAAACTTACGAGTTGCGCACACTTCGGCACCAGAATTTGACACTGCTGAAGTGGTAGTCGCGATTACCCACAAAAACCAACCGCAAGGCCTCATCCGCGCTCTTGACAGCGCACTTAAACAGTCTCTTGCTCAAAAGCAGATTGCACGCATCGTTGTACTGGATGATAGCTCTGACATAAGTTGGTCAGCGGAAGCAAGTGCTTTACTTCACCACCCAGCTGTTACCCTCTTGCAAGCCGAGTGCGGTTCGCCAGCTAGGGCACGCAACCTTCTCTTGGACTGGGCAGATACACAGCCATGTATACAATGGGTTGCAAGATTAGATGCTGACGATGAACTGTTTGCTAAAGATAGCCTGCATGGGCTTTGGAAGGCTGTTCGCGATACAGATAAAGTAGCGGCTCTGGGAAGCAACAAGCTGAGAAAAGGAGGGGTGATTCTCCAAAATGACAATATCGCAAATCCAAACGAGCTCTGTAATCATCTAAGTTTAGCGGGATTTATCGATAATTTTGCTTCTGCCAAGCAACAACGAGAGCTTCCTTCATGCAACCTATTACTGAAGAATAATCTAGGTATCAGGTACCCAAACATCAGAAGCGCAGAAGACCACTGGTTGGTCACTAAACTATTAATGCTAAATCCTTCCAAGGTAGCCGTTTGTTCTTATCCTATTTATGCCATCTACTCTCTTGATGGAGAAGATACAAAGACAAATAAGTCTAACGAAATTTGGCAAGATCAGAGAAATAGGCTTGCCTATGTTGCAAGAACATGGAGCACTCTATTGTCTACCAATCGCCATCTGTTAGGTGTTGGTATGGAAGGGGCGGTTTGGCTACAGCATAATCAAGTGGTTAAGGAGTTCTACCCTTGGGCTATTTCAGATACCGAAGTCCGAAGCCTGCGAACCTTACTCGCCGAAAAAGACCTTCCTATTTCTACGGTAACTTGGAGAAAGTGTGATGGTCTTTGGCAGTACAGCACCTCCTTCCAAAATAATGCATTAACTAATGAGAAGCTTTCCGAAAAATCCATTGTAGATTACCTCAAAAAACTCTATCACGCTGGAGTTTGCACTCTCAACATCAAGCGGGATAACTTAATTGTCACTCCACAAGGAGACCTGGAATACATTGATGTCGGAAAGGACCTACAGCCTCTCACGTCCTCACGCTTTCGGGATATGTGTGCCCGCCTTTATTCTATTGGAATATTGGCGAATACTGACGAAGAAGTCGTACGTAGGCTAAGCTGGCGAAGACAAGATGATGCGTTGATGAGCCTTCCTGGATTCGAGCAGTTCTACCGTAAGTTAATCACTGAGCTTCATCCACAATGCGTCGAACCTTGCCGTAACCTAACACCGACGGTCTCGTGTAAGAGTGAATCTGTAACTCTAATGATCAAAGCCTGTGCGCAAGATGCTAAAGTACTTAGTGACCAAGTACTGCATATCGTTACGCAGCTTCGCTACCCAATTGATTTCGCACAAACAGTTCTTCTGATTGATCCTCATGAGGGGCAATTTTTACGCCAGTATTCGAATCCAAACCTAGCCTCCGTTATTGAACAAGCCGAGAGGCTGAGAGACAATGGACTAGTTGACTCCGTGCTAGTTTCCCCTTCAAGCGCAACAACCATAAATACAACGTATGAAAAATGGTTTGCACAGTCTAAGTGCGGAGAAACACATACCTGTCAAAATGCTCCCTTGTTCCCTCAGATCTGGGGATTTGACCAAGTTACGACTCGATATGTACTGCAGTGCGATTTAGACGTGCTTATTGGTCGCCGCAATTGGCACCATGATTATATCGCCGACATGATTTACGCTTGTGAGCCTAAGGATGTACTTGCTGTTGGCTTTAATATTCCCAAAAGCAGCTCTAATTTTAATCCTTATAAAGGAGCTCCGGGTGAATTTGCTCCTGAGGTCCGTTTCGGACTCTTGGATCTCGGTAGGATTCGCCTTCAACTGCCAATTGATAATCCCTTGGACAGAGGCAGATTCACTTTAACCTGGCATCGTGCACTACAACAAGCAATGAAATGTAAAGGGCTTCGCGCTGTACGTGGTGGGGATCCACAAAGTTACTACGTCCATCCTCGAAATGAACACAAACACCTTCCTGAACTTTCATTGGCAAGGGACTTGATCTCTCAGGGAATCGAACCGACGAAGCAGCATGAGGAATTTGATTGGGTACCCGGCAATCATTGGCAATATGAACAAAGGCATGAAGCAATCGTTTTTTTATTAAAAGGTAGGTATACCGACCACGCTCTACTAAAACGTTGCCTAGACTCATTGCGTAACCAGACAAATCAAAGCTTTGGTATTATCGTGATTGACGACGCAAGTGGCTCCGCTCATAACTGGTGTTATCCAATGTTGTTGGATGAGCTTCAGGCTAAAACCACACTGGTAAGGCGCAGTTCTAACACTGGGAGAATGCCAAACTTCATATTGGCAATAAAAGAGATCTGCCAAGATCCTAACTCTTTGGTTGTAGTGTTAGACCAAGATGACTGCTTAATGCAACCCAGCGTTGTTGATGCTTTGTATGCAGCCAGAAAACAGGGTGCGGACTTAGTTCAGATGCCTATGTTTCGTCCTAATAAACCACTGCATTTATACCAGCCTGATTACCGCAATCCTCGACTTGCTGCCGGTGCAAATGTATGGAGCCACCTAAGGGGATTCACCAAAGCGTTGTTTGAACAAGTCCCCGAGGAATATTACAAACATAAAGACAGCTCTGAGTGGTTCGATTTGGCTACAGATTATTTAACCATGTTACCTATGGCGGAACTCGCAAAAGCTCCTATTTACCTAGACACAGGCTACACCTATTGGCACATGCGTAAAAAGCTAGGCCGAGATGAAAAAGAGCACAATAACCAAATGGTTCAAGAAATTATGTCTATGCCTTCACTTTCTCGGAGAGAAGTAGAGCTTGTTGAGCCAAAGCCAGATTTTTTTGAAGACGGTTTACCTCACTAGACAATTCGTTGTCGTAGAGCCACCAGTTTGGGGAGATAATACACCTCCCCCTTAAAACAAAAAATAGTGATTCTAAGGTCTTTAAGATCGAAGAATCAATGTGCTCCAACCATGCCATAGGCTTAACCTGGGATAGCCCTTTCAATAATTGAGTCGCTTCTTCTTTTGGTAAACTTCGCAACGACTGAAGCTTGGAGCAATGTCGAGTGATTGTTATGTCATCTACTTTGTCATGACGCGCTAGCTTCACTTCATAGCCAGGCCAATTTAATTTATCCATCCAACCAGAGGCGAGACGACGTTCTCCCAGCCAGTTGTGATATGCAGCTGGCAGCGCTTTCCGTTGATTACAATCTAGAGGCCTCTCAAGTGAAGGCAGCAAATTCATCCTACTAACATTTATTGTGACGCCAAGTTCAAGCATTGTTTTGAGAGTGAGCAGACCAATTGAAGGTTTACATCCCAATAGGTCCTCCAATTCCTTCCCATATACTTCTAGCTTTTCACAAAACAGTTTGCTCGGTACTTCGCCTTGAACAAGAACGCCTGCCGTGATGCCTGCCAACTTACTATTAGTCACCACCAAATCAGCGCTTGAAGCAGTGGTCAATGGTTGATTAAATCGGATAACTTTCTCATGTTTTTTGATGACTAAGTCCCCTGGACCATTGCCAACAATATGCCATTCATCCACTTTCTATACCTTTTGCAATCAAGCCAGAACTAACGCTTTTTGTTGATTTCCCACTCTTGATAAATCTTCTTCCATGTTGCTGAAGTACGCTGCTCAAATATTCTAGGGCGTAGTTTTGGTGGAACATAATGTCCATCTCGAAATCGTCCACATAAGCCACAATTACGCCTCATTAGATCACGCATTTCATCATCACTGAATGGTAAACGCTGCCGCCCACCTTTTATATTTAATACTCGGTCAATACCACCAGCAACCGCACAAGGGTAATAACCCTGAGGCGTAAGACCTAAACCGCAAGTCTTTGCGATATCACAGCCGTTCGAGAAATCACTAAACTTGTGGTACCAACTATCAACAGGAGCTAAGTTAAATGGGCCAAAGTCTGGTTGAACAGAATCCGTTTTCGCTGAGTTTTCAATACACAACCATTCTGGAAGCATTGATATCACTTTATTGACGCGACGACCATAGCCGTTAGTCACAAGCTGAATAGTCAGAGCAGGATAAGCTAGCTTTAGGCGATACAACTCCGAAAGGATCTCGCTGAATTGAGGATGTAGCGTTGGCTCTCCACCTAACACTCTTATTTTCCGCCAGTGCCTATTCTTACTTAGGCTATCGTCAACAAACTGGGTTATTTCATCGAGTCCAATATGTGTTTTCGATGGGGCTTGGGCTGAAGAGCGATTACAGTTATTGCACTTCAAGTTACACTGGTAGGTGATATCTATTTCAATCAAGTCATCAGCAACCTGATATTGGTAACCCATCAATCTAGTGACTGGCTTCTGCACGCGGAACCATCGCCAAAAAGCTTTTAGCTTGAATCCAAACCTGACAATATGAAACCATTTCTTTGGATATTCATATGAGTACTTAAATGGTTCTTCGTTACGACTCTTTGTCACAGCATCTCCTTGTCAAAAAAGATCCAGACCTTGTTATTAGCCAAAGAATAAGATTACTCGGATGATATACAGCACCTTTGCATATTACGAGTACTCGATGAGTCAATGTAAACAAGTGTGATATACAACTAGATAAATATCACTAGTTTTCCATTCTCGGAGAGCAGCTCAGACAATACAGCGATCGACTCTTTTCGAACCGCCGAATTTAGATGCATCCATACCGCTGAAATTAAAATCAAATCGTAATGACTACACAGCTCTCTAGCTTTGCTTAAAGCAGGCAGAGCATCGTCTAACCACTGAACTTGAGTCGAGGAGTTTAAGCTCCCTAACTGGCGAAGTTCGTTTGCTGGTTCAACGGCGACCACTGAGCAGCCTTGTTCAACAAACCACCTCGTATCTCGGCCTGAGCCAGCACCAATATCAAGTACCCTTATAGCACCACAAGGCCAATACATGCGCCACGCACGGTGGACATTTTCAAATTCCAAAGAATCATATTGGTTTGAAAGCTGAACCGCGTTTTCGTTGTAATAAGAAGTATTTCCCGACATAAACCGACCTATATATCAATCTGACTCGATAATATATAGGTCGTTTGAATATGACGATTAAGTCTTTGATAAGTGTTAATAACTGTGATTAAGATCTCGGAGAATAAAGCCAGTTCAAAGCACCTCCCTAGCCATATCCCCCGCTTTCCCCATCTGTTCAAAATCTCCGACCTTATGCGCACGCCTTACTTCAACAAACTTACTTGATCTCAACGTATCAACTTGTTGCCATAAATGACGGTTAGCTACTGGCTTCTTATCAGATTTTCGCCACCCCTTTGCTTTCCAGTTATCTAACCATTCATTGAACCCTTTCACACAATATTCACTACTCGAATACAGGCAGTCTCCATCTCTGGCATAAGCTATAGCTTCTATCAATGCGATAAGCTCTAACTCAGCACTATCGGCAATCTCACCGACTAATAGATTATTTTCGTCAACTAACTGCCCATCGTAGTTATAAACACTGATACCAATCCCACCTTGTAGGTTTGATGTATTGTCTTTCGAAGTCGCGATAGCAATGTAGATTGCACAGTTTTCTTCATTCATAATTTTGTTCCTCTTTTTAAGTTTTGGCCTACCATTTTGGTAATGCCTTAATTGGTGCAGTGGCGTTAATTCAGTCTTAATGGCTTGGTCTTTCAGCCAAGCGCATTTCCATCCAGTTATTCACCTCTTCTTCTACCCAAGCGACCGCCCTATCTCCCAAGCTTACCGATACAGGAAAATTACCTTCGTCCATTTTTCTGTATATCGCCGAGCGGCTTAATGCAGTTTTCTCAATCACTTCTTTTAGCTTTAAAAATCTCATGGGACGTTCTCCTATGCCTGTGGTCCTCATGGGATAAGGAGATAGTGTTAAAAAAAATGAGGCTGGCTCGGCTTACTCTGATTCAAACCTTTTTGAGGTATATGTCATTAAAGTGAATGACCTAAAGCCTGATTAAAGGAGAACCAAAATGAGAACACTTTCACCACCACTACTCTCACAGCAAGAGCATGAACATCGCGTTCTAGAAAAGGCAGCAGAGATATTAGAAGATCGTTATGTACGAGGAGATGTATTTACCAATCCACAAGCTACCCGAGACTATTTGCGATTTAAGATAGGCGGCAGTGAACGCGAAGTGTTCGCCGTCATGTTGCTAGATAACCAACACCGATTAATTGAGTTTGAGGAGTTGTTTCAAGGGACGATTGATGCGGCAAGCGTCTATCCAAGGGAGGTTGTAAAGACTGCTCTGAAGGCTAATGCAGCGGCGGTTATCTTTGCTCATAACCATCCATCAGGCGATCCTGAGCCGTCCCAAGCAGACAAGCGCATCACGACGAGATTGCAAGATGCTTTAGCGCTCATTGATGTTCGAGTTCTGGATCATATTGTTGTCGGGGAACAATGCACATCGTTTGCAGAGAGGGGCTGGTTATGATTGAGAAACACTATGGTGACATCACCCTCAATAGCAAACTCCACCAGCAGTTAGAGCAAACTATCGCTCGCTACTCGATCCCTAAAGACACGACACGCATTGCACTCAACTGCCGAAACACAAGCTACTACAAAACAAAGGAAGGGGTTGCCCCTGTAGAGATTCAGTTAAAGCGGGAGAATTCACGCTCTGATTGGAATTTGGTTTTCGTGGCCAATTTTACTTATCAGGACAAAGCCACCGACTCGCTCGATGTGTATCTTTATTTCCACCTACTGAATCACTGGTGCTATCAACCAGATGCAGGGGCAGCGAGCCTGAGCCACCCTGTCACAACAAAAGTGTTTCAAGCCTGGATGTGCGCTTTCCATGAGCATTTAACTCAGCATGTCTTCGATGACATACAGCTCACTCAAGTCCGCTAAGGCTAATCCATCACCCGACTCGTTCACCTAAATTCAAGGAGGCATCATTATGTCTACTCTGCTCTTTCATCCATCAAGCTTACCTGTGTCAGACAAACTTCACGCACTGTTAAACAACCATTTTCAACAACAATTAACCCAGAGTGAGTCAATAGCCCAAAGTACTTACCTGACGTTCAACTTTCGAGATAGTTCATACAGCTCAGAAGCTGGTGGGTTTCACCCTGTTGAAATCGCGATGACACAGATCTCCAGTGGTCTATGGAATGTCGAATACATCACTGATTTCGCTTACGTTGGGAATGTGTATCCAGAATTGGCGCGATGTCTAGACTTTGATTTTCGAGACCAAGCGTTCTTTACAGAATTCGGGGGATGGAGCCCAATCAAGGGCAACTATTCCGCTGTAGAGATGTTCGAGCTTTGGCAGGATAACTTCTTAAACTACATCGATATGGAAGCGTTTGACTCTATATCTATCACTTCGTAATGAGAGAACAACCCGTCCGGGTCTATGTCACGATACAAAGGCACCGGACCACTACAGCCATCAAAAGTCGTGCTTCGGAGAGAGCTAACCCTATATGTAGCAAGGCCTGAATGACTTTTCATCATTGACTCCCACCCCACGACTTATCACTACATTACCGATAAGTGATACCAATCATGCCCAATATCTCCCCATTAAAAGAGCAGCTCACAAAAGCGCTCATCAGAGTCGCTCTCGCGAGTTGTCATTACCTTAATGAACAGTATCAGCACTTTAAAAAGGAGGTAGAGCAAAGCTCAGATCACGAACTGTTTGAATTCGTTCAACGCCTTTCTTCGGCTCACCTAAAACGGCTCTTAGCCACTATTGAGTTGATGAACAGAGGTTACCTACTAAGTGAAATTCTAGAAGCAGCAAAGGATAAATAATGGCCTTTCCCGAGGTCATTTAAATTCAAATATACAGCCCATTTCACATAATCATTATCCGCCATTTGAGTGAGACGTTATTTGTCTCACCCATCCTTATTCTAATGCCATCAGTGATGGTTCATAGACACCCAACTAAGGATTCACAATGACTACAAGTAATGTACTGCATCATACCAATGATGAAGAGCTCATCGCTTTAATCCAACGAAAAGAGTCGTTCACCTTAACTCGGGTAAAAAACTTCTCTCAGACGGTGAAAAAGATTGAACGGCTTATAGAGGCTCAAAATCTATCTTGTCGAATATACACAGCAGGCCGCTCTACAACGATGGCTGCCACCTTGGCTTCCGGCCCTGCTGTCATTTTTGGCCTAGCTTCAGCAGCCGCAATATCGGCGCATAATTTAGCCACAAGAAACCCAGACTATGAAATAGCTAAATACCCTTTCGCAGACAAACTCGTCATTAACTACAAGAAGTAATCGTATCAGGCTGTGTGGCCACCAGCCGATCCCTAATCAACTTGATTCTTAAACTCATCACTCAAAAGTGTTGAGGCGATTGATCACGTTTCAATTTTGGTGGTCCCATGCCCTCTAAACCCAACAAGCAACGCATCGAACATATTGAGTTGGTATTTGAAGTTTACTCTCTCATCCCTACTCAACGAAAGATCACGGCGAACGAAGTTCATCAACGACTAACAAATACAGGCATTGAACGCTCGAAACGCACTGTACAACGCTGCTTGAACATCTTGACGACTTATCTAGATGTGGAAAAAGACGATAGAAGCCTCCCTTATAGCTACCATCGACGAGCTCATTCTCAATATGCTATTGGCCCTAGCGAGTCTCTACTTATTGAACTCGCTTTTGAGAGCTTAAGATCGATGCTTCCTGAAAGTTATCGTTCAAGTGTTAAGGACTGTTTTGCCCCCTTACTATCAGCGAATCATCGCCAAACCTCACGTACTCATGTTCGGCATAAACGGCTTGGTAACAAAGATGATTATAACGAGGCTCTTTTTGACAAACTTTGTCTATCCATCTATCACCAACGCGAAGCTCGGCTCCATCTACGTAACGAACAAGTGCTTCAATACGTTTGTCCACTTGGGTTGGTATTAGAGAATGATTGCCTTCAATTGATCTACCAATTCAAAAAGCGTATTTGCTCAGCCCCACTCAACCAAATTCAAGACATCTACGTCAGTACGTTCGAGTTCACCTACCCTGAAGGATTTTTACTATCTGAGGCCATTACCTCTAAATAAAACTCAACATTCAAGAACAAGACCAACATGTTCAACTAACCACACAAGGAAGGATTATGAAAAATACTATGTTATTGAAGACAACTCTTGTCAGCTCTATCGCTTTCGCTCTGACAGCGTGCGGAGGGGGTGGCGGTACTAATCCAGGTACTCCGTCTGCTCAAATCGCAGGTGTGGCTATCGATGGCTATGTCGAGGGTGCTACTGCGTTCCTAGATTACAACTTCAATGGTGTACAAGACGATAATGAACCTAGCTCTACCACAGATCAGAACGGTCGTTTCGATTTTGCTATTGAAGAAGATGACTTAATTTGTAAAGAGTACTCACCAATTATCGTCAATGTGCCTACTGGTGCATACGATAGCGATTATGGGTTAGTTAATAAACCTTATAGCTTAACCTTTCCGCCCTCATTCTCATCTGACAACGTAGGCGAAGATGTATTTGCTACTACTCCATTCACTACAGTGATTTGGTCAGCTGTTGAAACAGACCTATTACAAAGTGGCGTAAGCAACTGTAAAGAGTTGGCTGCGAATACTGAAGCGCAAAACAAAGTTGTACGTCTAGTCGCCGAGAAGGAATACGAGTTGGGTAACCGCTACAACATTCCTGCTAACGAGCTATACGCAGACTTCATCGCTTCTGGTAACACCGAGCAGCATCAACTAGCCCAGCTTCTAACCAGCGGTCTAGCAAAAGGCTATGCTGAAACTTCAGCTCTAGTCGATGCGAACCCTAACGCTTGGAAAGCTACAGTTGAGTACTACGTTGAGAAAGACGACGCAGGGAATTTCACTAAGTGGTATCGTGAAGAACGCGTGTTTGATGCCGACACACATTCTCTACGTGTATTTGAAGTTTCTGTTGACTTAGAAACTGTAGGCCGCCTCATCGTTTACCGTAACAAAATCAAAGCCGAAGAAGGCGCAGTGCAAAAATACACTGATGACCTAATCGACTACCTACCAGAAATCAGCAAATACGGTTGTGGTTTAACTAATGATTACGTACAGAACTCAAAAGACTACGGCAACGACACTGTTACATTCTCTGTATCCGCTTCTGTTCTAGTTGACGACCATACTGCATGTGCAGATACACTCGTGTACTCTTCTAGCGTACCTTACGCTAACGTCATTCGTGAATTGAAAGACGGCAATGTGTTACTACAAGCTGGTATGTGGGGTTTTGACTTTGGTGACGATGCTGTTATCAATGACCTAATCAACGATGGTTTGTACTCTAACATCACAGACCCAACAGTGCTGGACCAGTTCTCAACTTGGAACTACTCACTGGACTCAACTGAATCTTACGATGCATCACGTTGGACACGTACATCAGTTGTAAGTACAGCTGAGAAAAATGTCATCACAGACGTGAATAGCAAAGGTATCTGGATTGTACGTACCACTTACCCTAACGGCACTCACCAAACGCAGTGTGGTGACTCTCTAGATACTTTAGTGGACGTGGCTCATATGGGGGGGTGTGAAGAACTGCCCATAGTGCCTGCTAACTAATCATAACGAGTCGAGAGGGGATGTATCCCAGGGCAAGATCATGAAAA
>NZ_JBFRPK010000040.1:0-21030 GCF_041471965.1 Vibrio sp. 10N.261.51.A3 | reverse complement strand
TTGTGATCAAGAGACAGGCCAACTGGCTGCCTTTTTTGAACCTTACGTAAAAAGCTCTCTCTAACGCTATCGAGAACCTAACACTTCTTTGCTTAAGATTGCCTGCCACTCTTGTTCGGTAACCGGCATGATCGATAAGCGATTACCGCGTTTCACCAAGGGCATTTCGGAGAGTTCAGGCATGGCTTTAAGCGTAACCAAAGGAATCAAGCGCTCAGTCACTCGCACAAACTCGACATCCACCATGATCCAGCGTGGGTTATCGGGTGAAGACTTAGGATCGTAGTAATCACTCTCAGGGTCGAACTGAAAGTGGTCTGGGTAGGCTTCTCTGGTTACTTTAGCGATCCCCGCTACGCCAACTTTTTTACATGATGAGTGGTATATCATCACCAGATCGCCAAGCTTGACGTCATCACGCATCATGTTTCGAGCCTGATAGTTGCGTACACCCTCCCAACAAGAGGTTTTTTGTACTCTAAGAGTCTGAATAGAGAAGGTGTCGGGTTCTGTTTTAAATAACCAATATGCCATAATAAATCCAATTAACGGTTGCTCCGAGGAAGATATAACATGAAGGTAATGAAAAACCCAGTGACATGGCTAGTCGCGTTCGCTCTACAAGGCTGTGTTACGGCACCTGATACGCCGCAACAACCTGAACAGCCCCCAGCAAACTTGGATGAGCCACTGAGCATTCAACCGCAAACCTTCATCATGCGTGGTCAGGTGGTGGTTGGCCATGAAAGCCGAACCTTCACTCCTTGCGGTAGCCAACAACAATACTGGTTAGACTTATCTCCAGAGTTAGCGTTAGAAGCACAAGGGCTCTCAACGAGACCTTACCAAGCCTTATATGGCGAGCTGATTGGTCACCTAACCGTGCCGAGCCAAACGGGTTATAACGCAGATTTCACAGCGCGTTTCGTGGTTGACCAAGTGAACATCCTAACCGCAGAGAACCCAGATCGCTGCGTCCAACCGCTGCGCTCAACACGAGTATTTGGTAATGAACCCTTCTGGTCAGCAACCTTCGATAAAGACCAGCTGAAATACACTAAGATGGGCGAAGAACCTCAGCGCCTCGATATCGAATCAAGCCGCACCTCACCAAGCACTCGCGACTACCAGCTTAAAGGTAATCAGGGACAAGGTGAGCTAAACCTTAAAAAAGAGAGCTGCAGCGATGGCATGAGTGACTCTATCTATGGCTGGCACGCCAAACTTAATCTCAATGACAGCAACTACAATGGTTGTGCAATGGTGGCCAATCAAGATCCAACGCTGAACTGGAGTGGACTCTACTTCGCAAGCTCAACGCAGAACACTGGCTTCTCTATCAACCTAGAACTCAACGACGACCACAGCGCTATTACAACTTACTCGTACAGCAATGGCGATCCTTCTATTGTTGAACAGGGCTTCTGGCAGCAACTTAACCAAAATCAGGTACAGGTTGTGATGACTCGTCACCAGCAACAGTACTTAATCTCTGAGCGCGTCTTCACACTCGATAACGGCAAACTGGTCGCTGAAAAAGAGAAAGTGGGCAATGTTGTCTACCCTATTGCCAATGGCGGTCTAGTGCTATTCGAAGCCAAGAGTGAACAAGCGCAGGTGAATACGACCACCAACGTTGATCTCACCGCAAAGCAGATAAACTCGAGTGATCAACTTGATCAAAAAGTCGACCAAGCGATCCGTGAGTATTTTAAGATCAACAACACCGATCCAGGCAATACTCAGTACCGCTGGCTAACCTACGATCTGAACGGTGATGGCAAAGAAGAGTTGTTTGCTCAACTCGACTGGTGTGGTTCAGGTGGCTGTACGTTGCTTATCTTTGAAAACCACCAAGACAACTGGCGCTTCAATAGCCGAGTGACACTGGTTAAAGGCGATATACGCTTAGGAAAGTCGCAAAATCATGGCTGGCAGGATCTGATCTTCAATGTCAGCGGCGGTGGAGCAACACCTGCGAAGCACACGCTGTCTTACACCGGTGTTAGCTACCCACTGAATCCAAGTGTCGCTCCAGTTGCAAATGATGCTGATATCAGCGATGTGGTTCTGTTCGCTGATGGCATATCACCAGCGCAAAGCGGAGTTAAGCTATAACCATGAGTAATCAACAAGCTTGCGGTGGTTGTGGCTTCACTCATCAATGTATTTGTCACCGTATACCAAGTGTTGAAAGCCAAACTGATCTTGTACTGCTCACTCATGAGAATGAACTGTCGAGAGACACCAATACCGGAAAGTTACTTGAGCAATCTATTCAGCAATGTCAGTCCTTCGTATGGCAACGAAAAACACCACCAGAAGAGTTGATTGCCTTACTCGAAGACAAAGCATTGCAGCCTTTTTTGCTGTTTCCAAGTGACAACAGTATTGAGTGCCAGCAAGCCGTGTCATCTGTAGCTGGAGATCGTAAGCCGTTATTCATCATCTTGGATGGCACATGGCAGGAAGCGAAGAAAATGCTCAACAAGAGCGCGTGGTTAAACACCATTCCTCAAATCCATCTCGATATCACGACTGAATCGTCATACACCTTGCGCCGCAATCAAGACAGCGGCCACTTATGTACCTGCGAAGTTGGCGTTGAGTTGCTAAAAACGTTAGGTGAAGCCGAACCGGCTAAGTTGATTAACGATTACTACCAACACTACCTAAAGGTGTTTCAAGCGGATAAATGTGGTCATTCACTCAAATAGAGGAAGCCACGTAGAGGCTTGCGGTAAGTAACGTAAAACTGAAACAAAAAGGGTGAGCCATAAGCTCACCCTTTTTACATCGTATTTTCGTTATTGAGCCAACCAGTGTTTCACGTGAAACGCTCGCTCCATCAAAACAAACGCTGAGGTTGACCAAAGTAATACCCTTGCAAGTAATCGACCCCCATGTCTTCAGCAATACGGCACACCTGCTCATTATGAACGAACTCCGCCACCGTCTTAGCATTCAGAATCTGGCATAAGCTCACCAACTGCTGAGCGATCTTGCGCTGCTTTTTATCTTTATCAATATTGCGAATCAAACTGCCATCAAGCTTGATCACCTGTGGTTCTAGCTTCAATATCTCATCAATGTTCGAATAGCCCGAACCAAAGTCATCAACAATAATATTCACACCAAGATCGCGGAAGTGATTACACACCTCAATCAAGCGACCGTAATCCTGAATTTGTTCCGTTTCTAACACCTCCAAGCCAATACGCTGTGGGTGACTGATTTTCTTGATCGCTTGTTCAAGGTGAAGAATGGTTTTCTCATTGCTGAAATCTTGTGGCGCTAAATTAATTGAGAACGAATCGGTTCGCTGACTCATAAAATCGAAGGTGCGCGTTATCATCTGACGACTGAGGCGTGTATAGAGATGGGTTCCTTCAATGATTGGCAAGAACTTACCCGGTGCAATTAACTGACCGTCCTCTTCAATTCGAACCAAACACTCGTAGCTCTCTACCTGATGACTGTGTGCTGAAACTATGGGCTGAGAGCACGCCACAATATTCTGATTAAGCACCGCGCGACTCACGCACGACAGCCAACCAAGTTGCTCTTGGCGATGCTTCTCCAATTGAATGAGTGCCTTGGCGCTCACTAGGTGCTTGTTCTGGCTGACAGCGCTGCGCCTCGCATCAATCGCCTTCAACAATAAGTCATCAATAGAGGTAGTCGGGAAATCTCGACGGCTGGCGATACCCGCACAGATAGACACCGACAAGTAATCAATATCGGGTAAACCGGTAGGCTCAAAATTCACATGCTCGGTTTGATCGGCAAATTCCGAGAATCGCTGATGAATATGTTCTTGGCTCGCCCAACTATCAAACACCACCGCCCACTCACCAATACCGATACTGTAGAGCTGACAGCCCTCATCAAAGAACTGCCACAGCGCCTTTTGAAAGTACTCACTCAAATCATGCAGAAGCTTGTCACCCACTCGATAGCCATACTTCTCATTGATCTGACCAAAGGTCGTGACCTTCAAAGCTAGTAAGTGGCTGTCACTGCTCATTTTCGACAGTTTCTCACGCAGCACACTTCGATTGGGTAAACCTGTACGGTGATCAATTCGATAGCTTGCCGTCAATGCAGTGGCTTGCTGCTGAATCTTACTCGCCATGCTGTTGTTCATGTCATCGACATCAAGCAGTGCATTTCGGATCAATGAAAACAGAGGGGATATGTTGGTCGCGGGTTGCGTCTCTAATGGCAATACCGCCTTACCCTCGCCTTCTCTAAGCGCAAGATAAGTGAGGCTATGGTGCAAGATTCGCTGTTGGCCATTCTCTTGATAAAGTTCTCCCATGCAGTAAACGCCATAGCTGTCGGCCAATTTTTGGAAAACCTCAACCTCTTGGTTACCATCGATAAAGTCGATACGAGAAGTGCAGTTGTAAATGAAGAACTGTTCTGGCCTATGAGAGGCGATCTGCTGCACGCCCAGTCGTATTTGCTCTAGGGTCAAAGATGGATGGTCATAACAAAACCGGACCTCATCACCCACTTGGAACTGGCCGCTGAATTCTATCTCCCCACTTTCCGTTACCTTGAGCGGTAAGTGAATGTTTTGCTCTTTGGGGTCACCGACCATCAAGGGAAAGTTATGCAGTTGCTCAAAAGGCACTTCGAAGCCATCAGCGAGGTAACGATTGTAGAGTTCGCGAACAGGCATCCCATCCAGTTCCAACAACCGGTTCTCTTGAGCACCGGTCACTCGAAAAGTTCGACCAATCGGATTCCATTCAGTGTAATAACCCTTAGCGATGGAGAGCTCGACACTGTGCAACGCCAACATCACATAGGCATTTTCATAGCAAATGCCATCTAACATCACCCAACGTCCATTATCTGTGATGGTCGATGCTCCGCCGCAGATAGGTAATGAATACCTCGACTGCTCAAACGCTGAAAATAGATCTCGGTTATTTATCTGCAAGCGGTCTGCGAAACAGATGATGCTTTGAGTATTATCATTGCACTCAAGCTGTTGCCACATAGCGTGGCTATCGAGTAATGGTTGTTCGCTATATTCGACAACACCACAAGAGTAAGACGTCGCGTCAAAGCGGCTAACAATCAGATAAAGACCTTGGTGCAGGATGACACCTTGGCTGATGTAGTGGTTAGCACTGCAACCAATCAGTTTGGCATTGGGAAAAGTCGATTGAATCACTTGGCAGGCAGCCAAAACAGAACCTTTCTCGAAAGACGAAAACACCTGAATCAGTAGGCTTTCATGTTGATGAAAATCTATCTTTTCCAATTCACGTTGGGTTTGCTCAATGTCTTGTATCAGGAGAGAAGTCGACTGCATATTCACATTAATCGTTACGTTAATGATTTGTTATTGTGCTTATTATAGATAAGGCTTGCACGGAATACTTACGATCGTGTTATGAATAATGTGACCTTAGTTAGACATCATTCATTCCACCAAAAAGCAGTCATTAATGGCGGCGCAGTACTTTTATCGTCAGTAGTTACACAATGCTAGAAGCTTTAACTGCTAAAACAGTCGCTTAGGCTCACCAAAGTAGTACCCCTGCAGATAATCGACACCCATTTGCTCTGCTATCTCACAAACCTGTTGGTTATGGACAAATTCAGCGACCGTTTTGGCGTTGAACACTTGGCACAAACGAACCAACTGAGAAGCGATGTTTCTTTGTTTTTGGTCTTTGTCGATATTACGAATCAAGCTACCATCGAGCTTAATGATCTGCGGCTCTAGCTTGATAATTTCATCGATGTTGGAGTAACCAGAGCCAAAATCATCAACAATAATTCTCGCCCCCAGAGCACGGAAGTGATCACACACCTCAATCATGCGGCCATAATCTTTAATCTGTTCTGATTCTAAAACCTCTAAACCAAGTCGAGTAGGATCGTTCATACCACTGATCGCAGCCTCAAGCACCTCAAGCGTCTTGTCGCTCAACAAATCTTGTGGGGATAGATTGATAGAAAACGAACTCTGCTTATCTGCCATGTAGCCAATAGTGCTCTTAATCATGTGTCGACTAAGGCGCGTGTATAGGTGGGTGTCAGCAATGATAGGTAAGAACTTTCCTGGTGGCACAATAGTACCATCCGACTCCATGATTCTGACCAAACACTCTTGGCCAATCATTTCGTGCGTACCCGATTCCACAATCGGCTGTGAGTAAGTGATGATGTTCTGATCTAAAATTGCACGGCTCACACAGCTCAACCAACCAAGTTGCTCTTTTCGGTCCTCTTCGCTCACCTGAATGTCTTTGGCATTGGTGATATGGGTATTATTACGCACTCCATAGCGTCGAGCTTCGATCGCTTTCAATAAGATCTCGTCACCACTGTCGGTTAAGAAGTCACAACGACTAGCAAAGCCGCCACACAGAGAAACTGACAAGTAATCAATATCAGCCAAACCATACGGCTCAAAATTTATGTGTTCGATGTCATCGGCGAACTCAACGAAACCTTCTTTTATTTTCGCACTACCAACACTGGCATTAAAGATAATCGCCCACTCTCCGACACCAATACTGAACAGCTCTACTTTCACGCGAGGCTCTTTGACGACACGAAGCTGCAATCGCTCGATGAAGTGATTAGACAGATCAAGCAGTAACTGGTCACCCACTTGATAGCCGTATTTTTCGTTAACTTGATGGAAATTCGTGAGCTTTAACGTGAGTAAGTGTTCACTAAACAGAATAGTATTGAGGCGTTCTTTCAATACGATACGGTTCGGCAAACCAGTACGCGAGTCAATACGATAGCTTTCGGTTAAGCGACGCGCTTGTTGATGGAGTTTCTTTTCCATCTGAGTATTCATACTGTCAAGATCAGCGACTGCATTTCTGACAAGGTTAAGCAATGGCGACACGGTTGAGCCACACTGAAAGTCTTCGCAATGAAACTCTTTAATCTCGTCAGACTCGCGCATAGCGATATAAGTCAGGCTATGGTGCAGTATCTCTTGGCGGTCTTCATTACGGTATAGCTCCCCCATGCAGTAGGCACCACATGTATTCACTATCCCTTCAAATGGCTTGAGCTCAAGTTTACTGTCGATAAACTCAAGTCGAGATACACAGTTATAAATGATCACCGATTCAGGCTGATGCATGGCTAGCATCTCGGCCCCGTGGCGTACCTTTTCTGCAGTGAGAGATGGGTGGTTATAACAAAACTGCGCCTCTTCACCGACATGCCAAGGGCTATCAAACTCGATACTGCCATCATCATTAATACGTAGCGGCGTCGAGATACCCTTCTTTCTGCCAAGTTCTCGATAAAGCGGAAAGCTCATCAGCTGGCTAAAAGGAAGGTCTTTGCCATCCGCAAGGTAATGTTTAAATACTTCAATAGCCGGCTTGCCGTTCAATGCGTATAAGCGATTTCCGATTGCGTGTGTGACTCGTAGCTTCATCCCAATCGGGTTCCACTCAGAGTACGCGTCCGACCAAACCTTCAATCTTGGGTTAGTCAGAGCCACAGCAACACAGGCGTGCTGGTAGGTTTGCTCGTTATACATAACCCAACGGCCAAATTCATTCTCATGGCACAGTCCACCAGCTATCGGCAAGGCGTAAGGTAAATTTTCAAAAGCGCTATAAATAGGATAATCACGCCCTTCAACCTGATCACACAAGCTGATGACCGTTTTGGTGTCTTCTGTAAGGCGCAATTGAAAAGCTAAGTCTTGGCTGTCTTGATTTGGATTGCCGGAAAAAGGCTGGACCGCAGAAGTTAGATGGGTTTCGTTGAACTCACTGATGATAACTAAGGTGCATGCACTTTCAAGACAATTATCACAGATAACATGACGAGCACTCTGACCAATTAGCGTCGCATTGTTTAAACGATTGAGGGCAACACCCGCGATTTGACGAGCTAGATCTGAAGATTGTGCTGAGAAAATTTGAATAAGGTACTGTTTGCTGTCACACCATTCTCGCTGATCAAATTGAGCTCTAAATAACGCCTCAGTATTTGCGAGAAATGTAAATGTTTGCATGCCAACCCTTGTTCAAAATCGAGTGAAGTAATAACCCGCAACCACTGCTATGACTGAAATGAATCGATAAAAAGTAGTCGCCAATTATCCTAGCCTAATCAGGCTTTTATAGGCGACTAATGTAACAATTCACTATCGTAAATGCGACACAATAAGCTTACCAAGCCATTAAATTAGTCGCATAAGATCGCTAAGTTGGTCTATTTCAACATCAGGGAGCACACTCGCCTTAGGGGAGCGGTATAAATTGGAACCAGTGTCATTAAACCAGCACGCCTGGAAGCCATTTTGCTTGGCTCCATAGACATCCGTTTTAAGGTGATCACCAACATGAAGAATATTCTCAGCGTCGCAATCTAGGTGTTGCTGAGCTTTTTCAAACATATCTGGATAGGGTTTTGCTCTGCCATCAGGGCCGGCTTTAAGGATTAATTGAAAGTACAGCCCTAAGCCAATTTTGTGTGGATCGACATTGCCATTGGTAATCGCAACCAGAGGAATACGTTGGCTAAGTTCAGACATCACTCGATGCGTTTCTTGAGGGACATCGACTTGATTACGCAACCACAAGGCATGCTCAATGCCTTCTCGAGCCGCTTGCTTTGCTTGCGGCAGGGAGTAACCCAATTGCAGCAAACCACTCTTAATCTGAGTTTCACGCCACACGGTGACATCATGTTTCAAAGCTGGGTTTTCAGATGCGACTTGCTGCTTAATGCCCTGCCACTCTTCAAGCGATAAAGAAGCCGACACTGGGTGCTTTTGATAAAGCCACTGTGCCATCTCTTTCTCAACCTTCATGATCACAGGCCAGTTGTCATACAGGGTGTCATCCAAGTCAAAGGTCATGGCTTTGATGGGCTTTAACCCTCGATAAATTCGCATAGTAAACCCTTTAATCTAATCTTTATTCTTCTTACGAGCTCTCGGGTGAGCCTGATCATAAGCCTGTGCTAAGTGTTGGAAATCTAAGTGGGTATACACTTGAGTCGTCGAGATGTTTTCATGGCCAAGCAACTCTTGAACAGCACGAAGATTCTGGCTCGATTCAAGCACATGCGTTGCAAAGGAGTGACGCAGTTTATGCGGGCTAATATGACTCGCGACAGATTGCTTCTTGCCCCACTCTTCCATGCGCTTTTGCACACTGCGGTGAGAGATACGAGTCCCAAGCTTAGAGACAAACAGCGCAGTTTCACCCGGTGAAGCCAATTCACCACGAACTTTGAGCCATTTATCGACCCACTCTTTAGCTAAACCAGAAAAAGGCGCTTTGCGTTCTTTGTCGCCTTTACCAATCACTCGAATTTCGCCTTGTCGACCTAACACATCTTTAAGATTGATGCCGACCAGTTCTGCCAGTCGTAATCCAGCACCATACATCACCTCCATCATCGCTCGATCACGAATCGACAATGGATCGTCCTCATTCACATCAAGCAGTTGACCCACTTCATCAATATCGAGGTTTTTAGGCAAAGGGCGTTGTTTGCGAGGTGCAGAGACACCTTTAGCTGGATTGGCGGTCATTTCGCCACGCAACACAAGGAAATCAAAGAAGCTGCGCAATGACGATAAGCGAGTCGCGATGCTGCTCGCTTTCATTCCCTCACGCATGCCTTTGCTGGCTAGTTGTCTGACCCACGCCGCATCGACTTGCCCCCAGTCTTTAAGTCCGAGCGTGACTAAATGACCGGCCATGGTTTCAAGTTGTTGTTTGTAATTACGTTGGGTGTGTAGGCTGAGCCCCTTCTCGCTTCTGAGATATTCATAGAAGCGAGAAAGTGGCTTTTGAAGGCTGTTAGGAAGAGGTATTTTGGGCTCTAGGCTCATTATTTATCTGCCAAGGTAAGGTGTCCGCCAAATGAGCGACAACAAGTGCTAAATGGCGTAAAAAGAGCGTATCCATATGGGGTTGGAAATGTCCGCCATCTTCACTAGAAAAGGCGAGCAAACCCAATGGAGACTGCTTAGCAAGCGGTAGTACTACATAAGAGCCTAGCTCTGGAACTGGATAATCACCAAACAAATCGTGTCTGTCGGCTTTTCTCAAGCGCCCAAGATAAGCATCTTTGCCATTGAAATGGTTAAGCGAAAACTTAGAGTAACCCTCAGCACTCAACTGATAAAAGCCAGATTGCGAAAGAATTCGAACATGAGCCTTAAGCCCAAGATCTAACGCTTTTTGTTCAACGGCTTTTATCACCTGCATAAAGTCACTGCATTTCAGCACTTGCGCTTGCAGATCCATAAACTCATAGAAGGTTTTATCGTTATTTGCTGCCAACGACATCAAGCCAGTGATCTCTTCTTCAAGCTCTTCGATTCGATGACGCTGGCGTTTAAGCTGAACCTCAACCAGAGAAACAGCGCCCTGCTCAACGTTATTGATAGCAAGGCGATCAACCAAATCTTTTCGGTCTTGGAAAAAATCTGGGTTATCACGTAAATATTCCGCGACCACTTCTGCGGTGAGTGCGTCGGCTTCAACGTAAGACAAAACCTATCCTTTATTTTTATGAATCTATTTGTTTTGGGTTGTTATTAGCAAGAAAGTTGACCATCAAACACATGCGTTGCAGGGCCAGTCATAAACAGAGGTTTACCCGGGCCTTGCCAGCTAATGTGTAAGTCACCGCCGGGTAGACGAACCTTCACATTCTCAGCCAGTAAGCCTTGAGTGATACCAACGGCAACTGCGCCACACGCTCCGCTGCCACATGCCTGAGTTTCACCCGCGCCGCGCTCGTAAACACGCAAGCGAACTTCTTCACGGTTAACGACCTGCATAAAGCCAGCATTAACACGCTCAGGGAAGCGTTCATGTGATTCAAGTAGAGGGCCCAAGGTGTCCACATCAGCCGTGTCGACGTCATCAACCACGGTAACCACATGTGGGTTACCCATGCTTACCGCACCACAGAATAAGGTGTGTACATCCGTTCTTAGGATATACGTCTTCTCTGGCTGCTTGGCCTTGAATGGAATCTTACCGGGTTCGAACTCAGGAATGCCCATGTTCACCGTGATCAGGTCATTCTCTTCAATCTTGAGAACCATTTTACCTTTCTTGGTGCTGACGTTGATGCTGTACTTATTCGTTAAGCCTTTCATGCGAACGAATCGTGCAAAACAACGCGCACCATTGCCACACTGCTCCACTTCACTGCCATCCGCATTGAATATGCGGTAATGGAAATCAGTTTCTGGATCATAGGGAGCCTCAACCACAAGTAGCTGATCAAAGCCCACGCCAGTGTGACGATCCGCCAAACGACGGATCAAATCTGGAGAAAAGAAAATATTTTGAGTAATGCAGTCCACGACCATGAAATCATTGCCCAAACCATGCATTTTAGAAAAGTGGAAGTGCATAACGCTTAAAATTACTCCGGAAGAATGTTTTCAAGTTCCCACAGACTCGTAAGCTCTTCACGCTGACGAACCAAGTGAGTTTTATCGCCATCCACCATCACTTCAGCCGCACGCGAACGAGTGTTGTAGTTAGATGACATCGCGAAGCCATAAGCACCCGCTGAACGAACTGCTAGCAGATCACCTTCTTCAAGAACAAGGTCACGATCTTTACCTAGGAAATCGCCTGTCTCACAGATTGGGCCAACCAAATCGTAAGTCACGGCTTCACCCTGACGAGGGCTCACAGGAACAATATCCTGCCAAGCTTGGTAAAGTGCTGGGCGCATTAGATCGTTCATTGCTGCATCGATGATGGCAAAGTTCTTGTGCTCTGTTGGCTTGAGGAACTCGACTTTCGTTAATAATACACCAGCGTTAGCAGCAATCGCTCTTCCAGGCTCGAAAATCAGCTCTAGATCAGAATGATTGTCTAAGCGAGCCAATAAGGCTTTCGCGTAGTCAGAAGGCTGTGGTGGTAATTCATCACGATAAACCACACCCAAGCCGCCACCGACATCAAGGTGTTTGATGTTGATACCGTTAGCACGTAGCTGGTCGATCAGCGCAAGCAGGCGATCGGTTGCATCGATGAAAGGTTCGATATCCGTTAACTGAGAACCAATGTGGCAATCAATACCATGGATAGACAAGTTATCGAGTGTTTTTGCAAACTCATAGACAGCAGGAGCACGGTCGAAAGCGATACCAAACTTGTTATCACGCAGACCCGTAGAGATATAAGGGTGAGTGTTGGCATCAACGTCTGGGTTGATACGCAGTGAAATCGGCGCTTTAACACCAAGCTCACCAGCTACTTTATTCAATCGCTCTAGTTCTGGTTCAGACTCTACGTTGAAACACTTAATGTTCAACTCAAGCGCACGCTTCATTTCAGCGGCTGTTTTACCGACACCAGAGAATACAACTTTTGCTGGATCGCCACCGGCAGCAACCACACGCTCTAGCTCACCGCCAGAAACGATATCGAAGCCAGAGCCCAAACGAGCCAAAGTATTCAACACGCCAAGGTTTGAGTTAGCTTTAACGGCATAACACACCAAGTGCGGATGCTCACCAACCGATGAATCAAACGCATTCCAGTGGCGTTCTAATGTTGCACGAGAATATACATACAGCGGTGTACCATATTGCTCTGCTAGTTGTGAAAGTGCGACGTCCTCAGCCCAAAGCTGGCCATCTTCCTGATAGTTGAAGTAATCCAAAGTTCTTATCCCTTATAAATAACGATTTCTGCGTGTTTTCACTTATTGTGATTGTTCGGTTTGCTGAACTTCATCAGGATCGTACAAAGGACCCGTTTGACCACAACCAGAAAGTCCAATAACGGACATCATAAATAGAGCAGCAATTAATTTTTTCATTTTGCATATCGTGATTATTAACTCAATGCCCCCTATAATCGCACCACACTCAGGAAAAGCAATAGGATAGAAAGGATGAACGAGACTGAATTTCATCAGCTGGTCGATATACAGATGCAAAACATCGAAGAAGCTATCGATGAATCAGAGGCAGATATTGATTACGAAGTGACTGGTAACGTGATGACGCTGGAGTTTGAGAACCGCAGCCAAATCATCATTAACCGCCAAGAACCAATGAAAGAAATCTGGTTAGCGTCTAAATCTGGTGGCTTTCACTTCAAGCTAGTTGACGACAAGTGGACATGTTCAAAGACGGGCATGGAGCTGTTTGAGATGGTTAAAGAAGAATGCGTGAAGCACGCAGGTGAAGCGATCGATTGGGTCTAATCATTTGTAAGCAAAACTAAAAAGGAGTGAATCAATCACTCCTTTTTTAATATCAATCAGTCTTAGTAAGACTAGATGTTAACTATCTTTGAGCTCCGAGAAGCTAGAGTTGCATCGTTACGATAAGGCACAACGTAAGAATTGCCTTCTTCAGGATGAACGATTTGGTAGTACTGAGGTAGGTTAAAGTTAATCAACTTAGACGACATCTTCGACTCATCTTTTACCGATGTGTAGAAAGAATTCACGCTCGCGATCATCTCATCTTTTTCACCGCTGTATTGGTGATACACCTCAACTTGATTCGATTCGTCCAATACATAAATATTGAAGCCCTTGTCGGTATCTTCGAAGAAGAACTGAATCAAACCCTCGCTCGCAAAACCATCCACCACTTCTGGCAGTTGATACTCTTGCTCTTTATCGAGCATCAGTAAAGGTGAGCCTTTGAGCTTATTGGTTGAGATGCTACGGTAGAAATCGACCGAGTTTTCCAACATCTGTACCGACACACCACGACGTTCGAAGAACAGACCAAACATCTTATTAGCTAAACGAATAGCCTTAAAGCGGCGGCGCTTCTCGGGTTCAATCGGTTTCAATCGTAAATCGATACACTCAGCAAGCAGTTGATACACCATGTTACGCATCACACCACGCAGGTTTTTGCTGTAACAGAACACATCAACCGATTCTGGCGGTAAAGCATCTTGGTGCATTTTGCCAAGCACCGTCTTCAGCGCATCCAGCATTGCCGTATCACCTTGGAAATGCAGCGTACGTACTTCATGCCAAGAGTTACGATAAACTAAGTCGACACTGCCGACTAAGCTCTTACCTTCCTCACCAAAGCTGAAGATATCGGCGTTCTTGAGGTCCACTTTTAATGCACGACCACTTAATTCAGACGTCGGGTCATTTTCAAAGTTGATGAACATCGCTAGCTGGCTTATCTCACACGGGCTCGCCAGTGCTTGCATACTTGGGCGACGCTTACGCAAAGAAAACGTATTACGCAGGTCGCTCACCATTTGATAGAACTTATCGATATCGATGTGAGCGTCACGTACCACAGAGTGCAAACGTGTCGACTCGGTAATCAAGCCATTAAAGAATGACCAAGCAACCAGTTTACTCAAGTACTCATGGTGCTCAAGTGAAGGCTGACCAAGAATACGATGCGCTACCAATGGCTGCTTATACAGGTACCAGCCGGCTTTATTCGACTGACCCTGACGAACTTCGATAAAGCTCAAGTCTGGTTCATGCAGATCAGGAGAGATTTGCGGATTCAGTAACGTCACTTTACCTGGCAATACCTCAAACGCAGCGTAAAGCTTACGCGCCAAAATACTAATATCTTGTGGGCTAATTGCAGAAGTGATGTCGTTGCGACGCGCAAATTGAATCAGATTACGATAGCTCAGCATCAAGGCATCAAGCAGTGCATGGTGCACCACTTTAACCTGCTCAACCTTCCAGTTACGGCGGTTATCGAGCTCAGCAATGGTTTCATGTCCCCAATTCCAAGATTTAGTCATCTCAGTTAAGGCTTCACGACGCCACGCAACAGAACCAATGCCCGCATCTCGTGACAACTTCTCGTGGGTCTTAAGGTAGAAACAGCGTCTCACCAAGTCCAATCGAGTGTGGTCGTTAATGCGTTCTAGATAGCGCGTTACCTTCTCAAGCATCAGATAGTAGCTATCCATGCCATACAGATCAGGTTCATCCGCGAAGAAGCGACGCTTGGTATCAATACTCAGCAGTTGGGTATTTGGGTATTCCCATGAATAGGCTTCTAACAGGATCGCCTTCAAAACCGATTTATACGGTGAGTCGATACTCTTATAGAGCTGCCACAGGTTTGAACCAAAGTACTCTTCAGCAGGAATACGATTCAGCTTGCCGAAATCGATCCACTGCGAGCAATCAAGGTAACCATCCTGACACAAGCCTTGAACATACTCGTCGTAACACTCTTCCATTTCTGGCGGAATGATTTGCCACAACAAACGTTGACCAGCCAAACGAACCGCAGAGCGATAGAACTCATCAAGCAGTAATAAGTGCTGTGAAGAACCACAGTTATCGCCGGTCATCTCTTCTGAATGATTCGAACGAAAACGCTCTTCATCCATCAAGAAGAAGTTCGCTTCAACCCCTAAGGTTTCAGCCCAATCAGTAATCAAGAGACACTTGTTGGTTAGGCTATCGCGAGAGGCGCCATCCATATCAGGGGAAACACACACCCAAATATCAAGATCACTTGAAGTGCTTTGACCAATAGAAGAAGTACTACCCATGGTGTACAAACCAAGGATTGCAGGTTCATCCGTCTCGGTGAGTTTTCCACCCAGCGTTAATTCGGTATCAGAGACAAATTGCTTTTGGAATTCATTAAGCGTGAAGCTACGAATTCCAGAAGGAACTTGTTGGTCATAATAACCAGGCATCATCGGGTGATTGAAGTGAAGCAGTGCGGGAATAAGGTTGAATACTCGCTGGCCTTGCACATTCATCAACGCCAACGCACGATCAATGCGCTGCTGATTTAGATTGTCTAATCGTTGAATCAAAGTTTGAGTGTAAGCCTGCAAGGTAAGTCCTTGGTTTGAGGTTAAGTGCAGTTCTGTTTAGTTACTGAACGAAAGGAGCAACAAAACGTGATCAATTTAACACTTTTACCCTTAATGGTAAAGCAAAGGAACCCGTCATACTGGTCAATTCCTTGATGACAGAAAGTTAAACTCACGGCGCCGTAGTGTCCTCTTTATTGACTATTTCTAATAATAGCCCATGTTTCAAATGAGATACTAATCACACTATTTTGGTGAACTCATGAAAATCTCTCAGCTATCAAAGTATGGAATGATCAAACAGTAAGAATTCTCGCCTCATAATGGTAGGATTAGGTTATTACAGAACCTATATCGGAAACACCATGACAAATTCAGCACCAATCCGTATCGCGACCAGAAAAAGCCCTCTTGCCCTTTGGCAGGCATACTTTGTAAGGGATGCACTGCAAGCTGCTCACCCTGGTTTAGAGGTTGAGTTGGTAACTATGGTGACCAAAGGTGACATCATCCTCGACACTCCGCTTGCTAAAGTGGGTGGTAAAGGACTGTTCGTTAAAGAACTTGAAGTAGCAATGCTAGAAGGTCGTGCTGACCTAGCCGTTCACTCAATGAAAGATGTACCTGTCGACTTCCCTGAAGGTCTAGGTCTGGTAACGATTTGTGAGCGTGAAGATCCGCGTGACGCATTCGTATCAAACACTTACAACAACATCGACGAACTCCCACAAGGTGCTGTCGTGGGTACATGCAGCCTGCGTCGCCAGTGCCAACTGTTAGAATACCGCCCTGACCTCATCATCAAAGAGCTACGCGGCAACGTTGGAACTCGTCTAGGTAAACTCGATGATGGCCAATACGATGCGATCGTGCTGGCTGCTGCAGGCCTTAAGCGTTTAGAGCTAGAAGAACGTATTCGTAGCTTCATCGAACCAGAGCAGTCTCTCCCTGCTGTTGGCCAAGGCGCTGTTGGTATTGAGTGTCGCCTTGATGACGAGCGTCTGATTAAACTCCTTGAACCACTGAATCATAAAGACACGGCTGATCGTGTACTGTGCGAACGTGCAATGAACCTTACCCTAGAAGGTGGCTGTCAGGTTCCTATCGGCAGCTACTCATTATTAGATGGCGAAAACATCTGGCTACGTGCATTAGTTGGTGAACCGGACGGTTCTAAGATGGTTCGTGGTGAGATCTCTGGCCCTCGCAAAGATGCAGAAGCACTTGGCGTGACTCTGGCAAATCAATTGCTGGATGATGGCGCGAGAGAAATCTTAACCAAGCTCTACGTTGACCAAGAATAATCATGACAGTGTTGGTGACTCGTCCCGGTTCAGAGGGACAATCGCTTTGCCAACAACTAGCGGATGAAGGGGTTCAAGCAATCCATCATCCGCTGATTCGTATCGTGGATAATCCCAACTCTGCGGATTTAAGCACCCAGCTTAATAACAGCGATATCATTATTGCAGTCAGTCACCACGCCGTGGCGGCTGCCCAAAGCATCCTTTCAAAAACCTCATCCATTTGGCCTACTTCGCCGCTTTATCTTGGCGTTGGTCAAAAAACTGCGCACGTTTTAAGCAAAGTCTGTAAACAAAAAGTAAACTATCCTCAAGTTAGTGATAGTGAACATCTTCTTAAACTTACTGAACTTAATGGCGTAGAAAATAAGTCCATTTTGATACTACGTGGCAATGGTGGGCGTGAGCTCATTAGGGATTCTCTACTCAATCGAGGTGCACAAGTCTCTTATTGTGAGACCTACCGTAGAGAATATATTCCTATTAGCGACCACAATACCTATCAAACATGGATAAACAAAAAAACGTCCAAAGTTGTCATCACTAGTCAGGAACAATTGGAGTATCTCTGCTCAATTACCCCTGATGAGTATTTGGCTTGGCTTTCAACAAGACATCTATTTGTCCCAAGCCAGCGCATTGTAGAACGAGCACAACAACTCGGCTTCTCGAATGTGACCAATACTCACAGTGCTACGAACCAAATATTACTGGCTGCTCTCCGGCCCTAGCTAGAAACAGGAAATAAGCATGACAAGCAAAAAAAATAATGAGCATATTGAACCTGAAAAGAAACAAGATACTCAGCCAGTAGTTGTTGAAAACGAAAAAGCTGACTCTACAGAGACAAAACAACCTGAACAGAAGCTTGATGCCTCTGCTTCAAATACCGCTAAAAATGAGCAGCCTCAAGCTGAGCATAAAGAGCAAATAGAGAAAGCAGAAAAGCAAGGTAAGCGCGGTGTCAAACTAGGCGCTATTGCGATCGCTATTTCAATTATCTTCAGTGGCGGTATCGCATTTCAAATGCAGCAAAAGAGCGCTGAATACTCGGCTCAAATAGCCGCTCTTCAAGCACAACTTCAAAATACCCAATCTGCGGTAAATAAAGACCTACAAACCATCAAGCAAGAGACTATCCAAGAAGCCTCACACGCGGTGGAGAAAACTCAGGTCGTGCAATCTCAACAGCAGAAGAGCATTCAAAGCCTGCAGTTAGCAGTCGCTGACGTGAAAGGTCGCCGCCCGAATGACTGGTTACTTGCCGAAGCCGATTACCTTGTGAAACTAGCAGGACGTAAACTGTTCCTCGAGCATGATGCCGTTAGCGCAACCAAGTTAATGGAAAGCGCCGATCAACGTATCGCAGCACTGAATGACCCGAGCTTAGTGTCACTGCGTCAATCAATGACCAATGACATTACCAAGCTTCGCACTATTCCTCTGATCGACCGTGACGGCTTAGTTCTGCGTATCACAAGCTTGCAACAGCAAGTCGATACACTGCCGCTTGCCAATGCGATTCTTCCGGAAGCTGCGGTTGTTGAGAAAAAAGCGGTATCGCAAGATATTAATGATTGGCAGAACAACCTGATGACGTCGATGAAAGACTTCTCAGAAAACTTCATTACCTTCCGTAGTCGTGATGGCGAAGTTATCCCTCTACTCTCTCCTGAACAACACTTCTACCTGCGTGAAAACATCAAAGGTAAATTAGAAACCGCGATTCGCGCCGTCTACAAAGAACAAGGTGAACTCTATAGCGCAGCTCTTAATACCGCTAGCGAGTGGTCGAAAGCTTATCTAAACCAAGATAACAACTCAGTGATTGAATTTGAGAAAGCGATTAAACAGCTAAGTGAACAGAACATCTCTGTGAAATACCCTGTAAAGCTTGAATCTCAAAATGAGTTGTCAGATGTGATACGTGAGCGCCTACGTCGTGAAGTCACCGTTATGACCACGGAGGAAAAATAATGATTCGTTGGATTTTTCTTTTTCTCGTTCTAGGTGCTGGGTTAATTGTTGGTACTCAGTTCTCTGGTCAACAAGGCTACGTTCTGATCTCAATTGCGAATAAGACTATTGAGATGAGCGTGACAACACTGGTTATCTTTGTCATTGCTCTTCTAGCGGCTCTATTCGGCTTAGAGTACCTATTTAAAAAGCTTATGTACGCAAGCTCGACAACTTGGAACTGGTTCAGTGTTCGTAAGCTGAAACGTTCTCGTCGTTATACCAATGAAGGCATTATCAAGCTACTTGAAGGTGACTGGAAAGGCGCTGAGAAGAAAGTAACTCGTTGGGCTAACCATCACGACATGCCTCTACTTTGTTATTTAGTCGCTTCTCAAGCGGCACACGAACAAGGTAATACAAGTGAGCGAGATAAGTACATCGAGCTTGCTAGCCAACAGGACGACTCTCTACTAGCGGTTGAGCTAACTAAAGCTAAACAGCAAATCAGCGAGTCAAACTACGAAGCTGCATTCGATACACTTTCGACCCTAAAAGGCACATACCCTAATAACACTGCTGTACTTGGCCTGTTAAAAGCCACTTACTTGCAACTGAAGTTATGGCAGCCATTGCTAGAGTTAACTCCTAAATTAGTTAAGAACAAACTTCTAACAGCTGATGAGCAACGTGAATTAGAACAGAAAGCACAATGTGGGCTACTTCATGATGTGGCACAACAGCAAGGTAGCGAAGGTTTAATCAGCCATTGGAACAAGCTTTCAAGAAAACAGAAACAAAGTTCGCACCTTGTATCCTGCTTTGTGAAGCAACTGATCGCTCGCAAAGCTGACTCAGAAGCCTTCACTGTGATCAAAGAGAACATTGCAAAGAGTGGTTCAAATGAGCTCTACATGTTGCTTCCAGAGCTGAACCTAGCCGATCACCACCCAGTAGTGGTCATGCTAGAACGTGCAATTAGTAAAGACAGTGGTAATGCCGAAGCACACAGCGCGCTGGCTCAGTTCTACTTAAGAGAGCAGAAGTGGGCGGAAGCACAAAGCCACTTCGAAAAAGCCCTAGCACTTCGTTCAAATGTTTCAGATTACGGATACCTATCTGACGCACTAGAAAAGCAAAACTTAACGAAAGCAGCTCACGAGGTTTCTCGTAAAGCGCTCGCTCTAGTTCAACCAGCTTAATTTAAAGTGTCTCAAACTAAGCCGATGCCTAGCATCGGCTTTTTTGTATCTGTTACTTATCCATAGATAACTTCTACAATAGCCATAAACCAAACTCATCGAACCCTTACCTTCCCAATGCTAACAAACCAACTAACCATGAAATTGCTCAACTGGGCTTCTCAAACACACGGAGAACGACTTTAGTTGTGTCTGTACGTAGTTTTACCATTCTTATAAACAAGTCCTTATAAGAGGTTCGAGAGAAGTCATAGAGAAAAGTGACACCTAGAAGCTCAAGAGTAAATGGAGATCACCTTGAGAGAAGGCGTTTAAAGATATTTACCCGCAGACAGATGCCCACTTAAAGTCACGCTGAATTAACAATTAAATAGCCATCAACGTTCCAACTATAAACCGTTATAACCGGGGAGTTCACGTAACTGCCTGTAGATTAATCTATTAAGTAGAGGGAGATAGCAAGAGTTACCGACCAACAAAACCTTGTTATTAGAAACGAGGCATCTTTATCAGCCAGTTCAAATTAGTAGGAGATAGAGCTCTCAAGACGCTCAGGAAAAGTTAATCAACGAACCAATAGCCACAAGTATAAACTTACGTAATCAAGCGCTGCTAGAGAGAGCAGAGCTTAATAATAAGTGTCGGAATATCAGAGCTCGTGATCAACGTAAAGCGCCTCTACAAACTCTGAGACGAATAATAAGACTCATACCAATCCGGAAAATTAACTGATCAGGTCAATCCAATCTCTTGTACACATTTTTGTGACGCGATCTTTGC
>NZ_JBFRPK010000039.1:0-5237 GCF_041471965.1 Vibrio sp. 10N.261.51.A3 | reverse complement strand
GTCTCCCTCCACCATATTCTCCTTAATTGGAAAATCGAAAAGCCAACTCATTGAGTTGGCTTTTTTCGTTTCTGAGCTTTATCTCTTACTAAACGTGTCTTCTAAAACAACCCTCAACTTCCTAAACACTAACCCGCTCCTACAAATAACTAAGCGATCTAGCCCATTCAAACATCAGTGATCCCATACTTCTGCATGACGCTCACAAGCCAGATAAGCAGCGCAGCCTAAACAATGGGTCGATATATGTTCTTCGCATTCGTTCGCAATTATCTGTTTCTGCTGCAAAGTAACCTCAGGCTCCAATACGGGTTCAAAGAACTTTGTCATTACTCATTACATCCAAATAAAATCAGTTAGTTAGTCTCAGGTTAATCCAATCTTTAACTAAGATACATATCATTAAACGCAAAAAAGCCCCTGCTGATTCTCAGCAGGGGCTTTCTATTATTTGGTGTCATTCCGAATAACTACATCCTATTGATGTTGAGTTAAATCCTGGAATTAACCTTGAATACCAACAATTAACCAAGGTGCATTGTTAGTTGTTAGGTCACGCTCTAGGTGCCAGATATCAGTGATATCTTCTTCAACGCCATCCGCTGTGTCACGGTAACGACCGCTAAACTGAAGGCTTAGCTGTGCTTTGCTACCATCGTGGTCTGCGCGAACGATTTCAGCATCAACGTACATTACGTCTGTGTGCTGATCACCGTCTAGCTTATTACGCTCAGCTTTTAGGTCTTCAAATAGGCTTGGAGATACGTATTCTTCAATCGTGTTTAGCTCATTGTGGTTCCATGCACCTTGCAGTGTACGGTAGTGCTCACGAGAACCGTTGATGAATGCCGCTTGATCAAAGCCCGGTGGGTAGTTATGTGGAACATCGCTTTGTGCACCAAAACCGAAACCACCAGCAGTGCCTTGTGATTGAGGTTGTGCTTGCTCGAAGTTATGAACATTTGGTTGTTGCTTAGGTTGTTCAAACTTGTTCTGACCCATGCCGCCGAATGCTGGCTGTTGGCCACGTGCATTCTGCTGATTCATTGAGCCCTGCTTCGCGCCCAACATTCCGCGTAGGAATTTAAACGCTAGGAAAGCAATCAGACCCATAATCAGAATATCCATGAACTGGATACCTTCAAATGCGCCACCAAAGAACGCAGCTAAAAGACCACCAGCAAGTAAACCACCTAGCAGACCGCCCATAAGGCCTTTCTTGCTAGAGTTAGCTGCTGTGTTCTTACCTGTTTGATCTTGACGGATCGAATTCGTGTTTTGTTGTTTTGGTGCTGGAGCCGTTTTAAAGCTTTTGCCAAATGACTTACCACCACCAAACTTTTTCGCTTCCGCGATTGGCGTCACCGCGACTGTTACCAACAGGATCGCGACTAGTGAGAAAAATCGTTTCATTATTATCCTTTATAGGTTTTTTATCTTTCGACACCTTAATCATACTCGTTAACAAAGAACAATGAAATATTCACCGTGTTTACACATGTATCATAATATTGCGGCTATTAATTGATTACTAAACTAGCGAAGGGATTGACGGCACTCTGGGGCAGCATTAAAATATTGAACGATGTTCATTTAATAGAAAGTACCCATGGCAAGACGAAACGATCATACTCGCGAACAATTAGTGCAATTAACCTTAAAAACGGTGACCGACTTCTTAGAAGAGCACTCTTATCACGAGCTAAGTCTACGTAAAATCGCCAATATGATTGGTTATGTTCCAAGTACCTTGGTGAATGTATTCGGCAACTACAACCTATTGCTACTGCATGTTGTTGCTCAAACATTAGATGAACTGGCGTCAGAATCTGCTGTAGCAGTTGAACAATCGAGCAATCCTCAGCAAGCTCTATTCAACCTTGCCTACTGCTACCACGATTTTGCACAAAAACACCCTCACCGTTGGCAGCTTATCTTTGAGCACAACATGAACGGTGAAAACCTTCCTGAATGGCAATCGAACCGTATCGATAGAATGACAGGTATGCTAGAGCAACTATTAATCGCGATTGCTCCTGAACATACTGAAAGCGAAGTCGTTAAAGCCAGCCGTGTATTATGGTCTGGAGTACATGGAATTACTCTACTTAGCGTTGATGATAAATTTTTCGCCTCTGAGCCTATCGATGGTAAAGAGTTGATCAATAACCTAGTCTCAAACTACTTAACCAACTGGTAATCATCCAAGGAAAGACAATGAACAACAGCAGCCAATCTTCGCTGTTAACGCAAAAAAGGTTCCTACCCTACTTTATTACCCAATTTCTAGGAGCCTTTAACGACAACATATTCAAAAATGTCCTGTTACTGTTTGTTGCTTTCGCAAGCGTAGACACGCTGCCTATTTCCAGCAATCTATTCATTAATTTGGCCGCTGGCCTTTTTATTCTGCCCTTCTTCCTATTTTCAGCTTTGGCTGGTGTACTGGCCGACAAATACGAAAAATCGTGGTTTATCCGTAAAGTTAAGCTCCTCGAAGTAGTGATCATGTCACTGGGTGCGATCGGATTCATCTACGAAAGCTACGGAATATTACTTCTGCTCCTGTTCCTTATGGGAACGCAGAGTGCTTTCTTTGGCCCGGTGAAATACGCCCTGCTTCCACAACAATTAGAAACAAAAGAACTGGTATCTGGTAACGCTCTCGTCGAGACAGGTACATTCTTAGCGATCCTGATTGGTACTCTCGGCGCAGGCATCATTGCATCTGAAGAAGGCGCGAAGCTCATTGCTGCGGTGTGTATTGTTTCGTTCGCCGTGCTTGGCTATGTATCAAGCTGGTTTATCCCACAAGCGCCAAGTAATGCACCAGACCTTAAAGTAAAGTGGCAACCTGTAAAACTGACCCGCGCGACACTGGCGATTGCAAAAAAAGATCGCCCGACCTTTCAAGCTCTGATGTCTATCAGCTGGTTCTGGTTCCTTGGTGCGGCTTACCTAACTCAGTTTCCCAACTTCACTAAACTGCATCTAAACGGCACTGAAAGCTCCGTCGCCTTTTTACTGGCACTATTCTCGGTAGGCATTGCAATCGGCTCTTTAGCTTGTGATAAGTTATCTAATCACCGAATTGAAATCGGCATCGTGCCAATGGGCAGCTTAGGTATCTCGATCTTCGGTCTTCTGATGGCGATATCCATCCCGGAGTCTTTGCCTGACTTTAGTTCTTTCCATCAATTCGTAACCTACTCAGAGCTGTGGCCACTGTTTGCTTACCTTCTGCTTCTGGGTATCTCTGGCGGTGTCTTTATTGTTCCTCTGTATTCACTGATGCAGTTACGTGCCAAGCCCGACGAGCGTGCCCAAGTGATTGCCGGGCTCAATATCTACAACTCACTGTTCATGGTGGGAAGTGCGGTATTAGGTATTGTTTGCCTTAGTGTTCTAGATCTTTCAATTCCGCAGCTGTTTATCTTGCTCGCAGTGGGCAACACTTTGGTGATGCTGTACCTGTTTTATCAGGTGCCTATCTACGCTTTCCGCTTCTTTACGTGGGTGGTCACTCACACCATGTACAGAGTTAAACATAAGAACTTACATCACCTGCCAGAAAAGGGCGGTGCGTTGATTGTCTGCAACCATGTGAGTTATATGGATGCACTGCTGCTGAGTGCGGTTTGCCCTCGCTTGATCCGTTTTGTGATGGAAGAGGATTACACCAAGTTGCCGCCAATTCGACGCTTCTTGAAAAGAGCTGGGGTGATTCCAATCTCCGCGACCAACCGCAACTCGATTCGAAACGCTTTCAAAGAAGTAGAGCGTGCCCTGCATGAAGGTCACATCGTGTGTATTTTCCCAGAAGGAAAGCTCACCTCTGATGGCGAAATGGCTGAGTTCATGCGTGGTATGGAGCTGATCATCAAACGCTCCCCTGTCCCAGTGATTCCTATGGCTCTTAAAGGATTATGGGGTAGCTACTTTAGTCGTTACAAAGGCCGTGCCTGCAAAGGGTTACCCACTCGCTTCTGGACTAAGCTAGAGATAGAAGCTGGCGAGCCGATTTCACCTAAACAAGCCTCTTGTGAAACGCTTCGACAGTCAGTCTCTGACCTTCGCGGATCATTACGCTAGTTAACCAGCCCTTTATTCATATCAGTTGAACAAGCGTTAAGTTTTCCTTAACGTTTGTTCAATTCATTTAGACTTACTTATCATTTTATTGAACGTATAGTGGTCTCATCACAATAACGCCACAACAAAACAAGACTCTAAATACAATGAATCTAAAAAAGTCCGCTCCATTTTATCTTGCTGCACTGTTTTGCTTAACGCCTTGGGTTAGCTCACCGACAGCCCTGGTTATCGGTTTCCTGCTTGCTAGTTTAGGATTAGTCCCTGAACACTTGGAAGTCGGCAAACTTACCAAAAAGCTACTGGCCTACTCTATTGTTGGCTTGGGTTTTGGTATTCAGTTTGAAAAAGCATTAGCAGTAACAGGCGATGGTATTGGGCTCATTGTAACGACGATTATCGGTACATTAGTCATTGGTTGGTTCTTGGCGAAACAAATGGGGCTAGACCGCACTACGGGCTATCTTATATCTTCTGGTACCGCGATTTGTGGTGGTAGCGCGATAGCAGCAGTGGCACCCGCGATCAAAGCAGACGATGAACAGATTGGCTTGGCATTAGCCACCGTATTCGTGTTGAACTCGGTTGCTCTATTCTTATTCCCGATGATTGGTCACGCGCTTGAACTCAGCCAACAAACATTTGGTACTTGGGCAGCTATTGCGATTCACGATACGTCTTCTGTAGTAGGTGCAGCTTCAGCGTATGGCGAAGAAGCACTGACGACAGCGACAACATTGAAGCTCGCTCGCGCACTTTGGATCATCCCAATCGCTTTAATTAGTGCGATGATCTTCAAGAACGATCAAAAGAAGATTACGGTTCCCTACTTCATTTTCTTCTATTGCGCCGCTATTGCGGTGAGTGACTTACTGCCACAATTTGAGATGGTTTATCAAGGAATCTTTGATGTGTCTAAGCGAGCACTGGTGGTGTGTTTGTTCTTAATTGGCTGTGGTATTTCAGTTGAGAAGTTAAAAGCAGCAGGACCGAAACCATTGATGTTTGGTATTACAATGTGGGTCATGATCTCGACAGGTTCATTGGCGTGGTTAACTCTCGCCTAGCCTGCAAATAAACACTTTAGATGATTGTCTGGTTACCTAGACACTCGGGTTAGCGAGCAGAAATCGAGTAGGAGGAGG